>CALLKH010000026.1 GCA_938008425.1 uncultured Planctomycetaceae bacterium
TGCCCGCGACGGCGGGACATGCCATCGATGTGCCGGTCAGATTTCCGGTGCCGCAGGTGCCCGGGGTCGCGGATGTCGTGTTGCACCCCGGCGCGTAGATCTCCGGCTTGCGTCGGCCGTCGGCCGTCGGTCCGGTTCCGCCGGAGCAGTGATTCCCCTGGCTCGGAGTATCCTGCGACGCCCCGACCGCGAGAAGATTCTTCGCGTTCTCCGGATTTCGGAGCGTAGACGTGTTCGTCACGGCGAGACACACGACTTCGTTCTCATGCTGGTAGCCGAAGAGATCAAATCCGCGGCACATGGCGTCGTAGCTGGTCGTGCTGTCGTTGCCCCAACTGTTGGTATGGACTCGCGCCCCCTGGTTCGAGTGGGTGGAGAGTGCCGTATTGACGGCCGACTCGGTGAAGGACGGCGTGGTGTTGAAGACTATATTGGCGAGATAGGCGACGCCGCGGGTGTTATCATTCACGCCCGCGTTGCCGGCGGCAGTGCAGGACACGTGGGTGCCGTGCGTGTCGTTGCCGTCCGTCGAGTTGTAGAACAGGATTTTCCCGCCGGAGAGGGAGCAATGATCCTGGTCAGCGCGCCCGTCGAGGACGCCGACGACCTGTCCTTCGCCGTGAATCCCGCGATCGTAAAGCGGCGTCACATTCAGAACGTTGCTTTGAACGATCCACCGATTCGAGCTGTTTCGAAGCGTCACCTCAAACGCCGGCTCGATGTATTGAACTGTCTTCAGGTCTGCCAGGCCCGCGAGAGAGTCCGGCGGCAGTTCGGCGGCGATCTCGAACCCGGCGCCCGCGGGCTCCGCCCGATGGATGATCGCGCCGTTGATCGCCTTGATCGCGTCCATCGCCTCCTGCGAGGCCGTGTCGGCGAACAGCGTCACGATGACCGGAAACCGGCCCGCATCGATGATGCTCAGCATCGGCTCGGTGACATAGACGCGGGTGTTCAGTTCCGGATCGAGCTTCCAGGTGGGATCGAACTCACCCACGAACCGGACGAAACCCAGCGCCGCGACGGCGGCGGGTGTCGTCTCCTTAAACCGGGCGACAAACGAGTTGACCGGAAGATAATCCCACAGGCGCACGCCCGCGGCTTTCAAGGCTTCGCGGCGATCATTCGTCAGCGAGCCGTCGAGCGATAGCAGATAGGAAGTCGCCTCGTCGAACGTCGCGCCGGGCGTGGTCAAAACATCCGGGAGCGTTGCGACTTCAACCGCACCGGTATTGAAGTAGACGAATCCGTCATCCAGCGACGAGGTCTGCGATTGAGTGGCCGGCATCGGTTGCCCCAGCGCAACTGCCGTCCAGAAAACCAGGCCTAAACCAAGAATCCCGCCCCTCCGCACTCCACCACTCAGCATCATCACTCTCCCAATTCATCCCTGTCGGCCGCCCCCGGTTCATTTCGACACCACGCAGGGAACTCAGTCCAAACCGACGATCTATTCATGGTAACCAGTCTGAGGGCCGGATTCATCCCGCCGCAGCTGCAAAATATCGACTGAGGACCTTCATCACCCTGCTCTTAGCCGCGGACGCGGATCATATCCACCTTGATGAATCGTCGATCACGCGGCCGGGGATTGGTCGAATCCCTGCGGAAAGTCCATCACTGGCGAAATTCGGGCCTCGCAGGGCGAGTCGGGATGACTACAATCCATTCTGAACGGCCGAACCCGCAACCCCAAGAGGATCACGAATGACTCCATCGCACAAATCGGTT
>CALLKH010000027.1 GCA_938008425.1 uncultured Planctomycetaceae bacterium
GATGAACTCGTCCACGTAGTCGGGGCCGTAGATGTACTGATTGTTCAGGATCGTCGTTGAACCATTGAGTGTCGGTTCGGTGATCCCGCCGGGCGCCTGCGAGGGGTCGTCCTCGAAGGTTCGCACCTCCTGAATCCGCCGCACGCCGTCGTAGTAGTAGTGATCCGTGAACTGAATGCCGGCATTGCTGCACGAACCGTCGCCCGCGCCGTTGAACCCCGCGGCGCACAGCACGCGCCGCCGCATCAATCGGCCGACCGCGTCGTAGGCGTATTGAATGCACAGCGGCCCGTTATCGGCGCCGAGTGTCAACTCATCGCCGTTGAAGGTCACCGTCCCGTCCGCGTCGCGCACCTGTATGAGCCGGCCCCACGCGTCGTAGTCGTAGAGGAACCGCCCGTCGTATCGAAGATGGTTATTCGCGTCATGAACCATCGTCGCGACCGGCGAGCCGTCGATGAGCAGGTCATTGATCTGGTTCGCCTTGTCGACGTCGTGATGCACGCCGAACTCGCCGAAGTACGGCCCCGAGCGCGACTGGCTTACAGTCTCCGGGTTCTGCGGATCGAGAATCGGACCGGCTGCCCAGTTACCAAAGGCGTCAAGCTTCCAGTCGAGCGAGTCGGAGACGGTGACGACTTCCGTGCCGTCCGAAGCGCCGTAGTCGGTGTGGATCAGCCGGTTGAGCCCGTCGTACGCATGGCTGAACGCCGTCTCATCCTGCGCGACGGATGCCATGTGGTTGACAAACGTGCGGTTGCCCGCCTTGTCGTAGGCATACTGCTGTCCGAGAATGAAGTCGTACGACGCGTAGGGCGTCCAGTAGGTCAGGTCCCGCACTCGCCCGAAGCGATCAAACGCCGAGGCCACGTACTGTTCGGTCGTGAAGTCGTCGATCAGCCCGGTGAGGTTGGTTCGAACGCGCCGCGATGTTCCCCAGTGCCAGTAGCGCGCGAGATTGCCGAACTGCGTCGTCTCGATCGTGTGAACACGGCCGAGCTGAGCGTCGACGTCGTTCTCGTAGCCGTAGAGAAGCTGCTGGCCGTCGAACGGGTATTGCATGAGCGCCAGCGCGTCGATGTTCGACCCGCCGATGAGCGGGCTGTAGGTGCGAACGTATTCGATCTTCGGCGTCGTGCCGGTCTTGGCGCCGCCGATGGCCTGCCATTCGACCGCGAGATTGTGCCGCGGGTCGTACTCGTAAACGACCTGCGAGAGGGGATCGCCGTTCGGGTCGCACTCCGCAAACGCCGTGGCGGTCTCGAGCAGGCCGTGGGGCGTGTAGGCGTAGGTGATTCTCCCCGTCCGATCCGGCGGGCTCAGCGCGGGATTGAGATGAATCGCCGAATGCTGGGCGATCAGTTCCCGCAGTCGGCTCTGGTCGTCGTAGAAATACCGGAACACGTTGCCGGCCGCGTCGGTTCGCGATGCGACTGCGGCGTCATACCAGTAGGTGAACGTGAGCGAGGGCGTCTCGGCCGGCGAGCCCGTCGCCGGATCCGGGAAATGGACCGCGGAGATAAGGCCGTTGTTGGCGCTGGTCGTCTGTCCCGCGGAACTCTCGACCGGCCCGCCATAGACGAGCCTGGTGATCTGTACATCGGCGCTGCCGCCCGAGTTCCAGTCGATCGCCGAGTAGGGCAGGTCGACAAGCGCCCCCGAAACGCCGGCGATGTGTGACAGCCGCCCGGCCGAATCGTACTTGTGGTACATGCCGCGGCGGTCGACGACGTCGCCCGTCGCATTTTCGATCATGCGAATCTGCCGGCCGAGGTCGTCGTGGTCATAGGCCGTGACGGTGCCGTTGGCATGGAAGACGCGCGACTGCCTGCCGGCCTTGTCATAGGCGTAGGCGGTGACGAGCGCGTACGCGCCCGCGCCGCCGGGCAGAACCGAGGGGTCGATGCCGAGCACCTGGCCCTCGCCATCCAGCACCACGGGCGGGCTGCCGCCGTCGTAGGTCGGCTCGGCGCCGGTCGCGTAAAGATCATCGCCGGAGTTCGTGCCGAAGCTCGCGGTGGCGATGAGGCGCCCGGCCTTGTCGTACCAGCTGTGGGTGAAGGACTTGACGGAATTGCCCGCGTTCAGCGTGGCCGACGTCGCCTGCCCGGGCGAGTCGTTTCGCTCCCAGTGGATCGACTGCACGGCCAGTTCGGCCGAGCAGCAGTCGTGAATCGCGTCGCCGTGGACGGTGTCGGGTGCGTTGCACCCGATTGATATCTATTTAGCAATCTAATGGGTCGTCACTGCGGACGCCGCCGGGGTTTCTATGACTTGGGAATCGACCTACCCAGCTTATTGTCGACTCTACGAAACCAACA
>CALLKH010000028.1 GCA_938008425.1 uncultured Planctomycetaceae bacterium
ATCTTTCGAAAAGTCTGTTCCTGCTGAAGCGCGGTCAGCGCCGCCTTCTTATTGGTGAGGTCCTGAAGCATCTGGGCGCGCACTTCCTCGTGCCGCCACGAACCCATTTTTTCCGTGATGCCAAACTTCTTCTCAAAGAGCTCGTTGATCGACGCCTGCACGTCGGTCAACTGCTGGCGAAGCGTCGCCACGCGCTGGCGATCAATCTCCGCCTGCGTCTGGTCCCAGTATTTCTTGTACTCCTCCGCCACGGCGTTCACCAGCACGGCCGCATCCGACGGGACGCGCGTGTCGATGGAGACGTCCACGAGTTCCGTGCCGCGGCGCACCGAGACGGTCAGCTGGCGGGCGAGCTTGTCGACCAGCCGTGCGGAATCAGCGGAAGTCGAGGCGTAAGAGCGATACCACTCGGTGCCCTTGACGTCGTCGCGATCAAACACGCGAGAGAGAACTTCCGGGCTTTGAATCACGGAGACCTGCGTATTGATGTAGGCGTTGAACAACGGAACGGTGCCGTTGTCCTCGGTCTTGTAGAGCACGCGTGAAACGACCGATGCGATTCGAACCACCGCGGTCGAGCTGTACTGCGGTTCGACCGTCGTCCAGATCAGAATGAGCGACGCGAGCGACGTCACGGCGAAAACGCCGACAATCGTCCACTTCCAGCGCAGCAGCGTCGCCAGGCTCAGGTTCGGATCAATGGCGAGGCTGCGTGACGGCACGCGCGAAAACAGATCGGACGACAGGCCAGATCCATTCAATCGACCGCCATGGGCCGATGCACCGTTGAGACGCGGCGTGATCTCTGAGCCTGCGTCCAGATCGTGATGTCGTGACTTCCCATTGTCCATGGTTACTGCTCCTCGCTCTCACTGCCCCGTGATCGAGCCGCATACTTTCGGGGCCGTTCGGCCGGCGGTCACTCTCGAAGACGAATTAATCGTTTCAGTTCAGAGGCTGGGGCCTCGGTGGGCCGCACAACGCCTGTTCATGACTGCCTGGTTCTGTTTCTGATGCCTGTCGCGCGGTGATGAATTCGATGCGACACACGGGTGCCCGCGCCGACCTCCGCGCCGGAGGTGACGATGCACCGATCCATCACGGCGTCTTTTCCGACGCGTACGCCGTCCCACAGAATGCTGCGGCACACGTTTCCGCCGACCTCCACCAGCGTGCCTGCGCCGATCGAAGTGGGGCCGATGATTGTTGCGTGTTCGCCGACCTCCACCCCCGCACCGATCCAGACCGGGCCGATGAATCGAACGCTATCCGCGACGCGCGCAGTTTCGTGAATGAACGCAGTCCCCAGCCGCTGCATACCGGCCGGCAAAACGGCGTCACGGCGCCGCCGGGCCAGCGCCCAGTCCGTCGCAGTAAAGCAGGATGCCGCCCCGGTGACGCGAATGGCGGGGCTGTCAATGCGATGCACGACGACGCGGGCGCCCGCGCCATGAAGCCTCGGGATCAGCATCTCCTTGATGTCCTGATAACCCGTGGAGGGAATCTGGTGCAGCACCCGCTTTGAGATCACAAACACGCCGACCGGCGAAAGTGACTGTCGACCCGACGGGGGACGACTGGAGACACTCGCGACCACCGTCATGGCGGCATCGGCCGCGCGATGGGTCTCGATCGCCGCCGCCAGATCAATTGCATCCGGAAGAAGCGTCGCGTCAACAACGACGATCGTGTCGCAGTCGCGCTCCCCGGCCGCATCCGCCAGGCATCCCGCAGGGCCGCGCGGCATGACATCCTCATAGAAGCTGATATTGAGTTCCGAATCGGCATCCGGGGTCTGGCGGGACTGAAGGGCGTGCGTATCACTGTTGGCGCAAATACAGACCGTGTCGACCGCGTGATGCCGCAGCCACGACAGCGGGTAATCGACCAGCGGCCGATTCAAAATCGGTACGAGCGTCCGGGGAACCCAGCGCTCGAACACCGATGGCCGCCACTGATGGACGCCCGCCAACAAAACAGCATGGATGCCGCCTTGCATCTTCCCCCTCTGAATTGAATTCACCTGGAAGGCGCCCTTCGATGCGATGCGAATCAGCGGCGAAATCGTGACATCCGGCCGTCAATCCTGCGTCGAAGAGCATTCGCTTCGTTCAGTATGCCCCTGTGACGCAGGATTGTACCCTTCCAGGAGATCGGAAGTCATCACAGGGTCCGCGGAATTGGGATTAGCCGATATCGATGTGATCAGTTGAACGGAACCGGCGATCTTACAAGACGCGGCGATCGTCACGGCCGAAATTCGCTCGTGATAGCGGCGGCTGACGTGGCCTAGTCCGAAATCGGGTGACGCGGGGTCGGCGTCATGGCCCCTGAAGACCGTGATGGTGGCCTGCGGATCGAAAGCCAGATCGATCGAGACTGCCTCCCGGGTTGCACGCACCCGGTGGGGGGATAGGACGTCAACACGGCACTCAGGGGCGAAATGAAAGTACTGCCGAACGGAGTGCGAGCCCTGTCCGATAAGCTCATCCTTGATCTGGATCGCAAACGCCGGCTTGTCGAGTTCGACGATGCGCCGATGCATCACCGGCTCGTCGAGGCGCTCGTAGCCATCATGCTCCGCCTCGATGCGAGCCATGTCGTCATGATCGGTCCACGACAGGCAGCGTGCCTCGGCGCGACGCCCCCAGAGGAACGGCCCGCGCATCTCCGACTGATCACGACCGTCCACTTCAATCGTGTTGTGAGCCCGGGTCGATCGGAAGTAGTTCCGCCACACGGGATGCGTGAAATAGTCATAAGTCCCCGGGTCAACGAGGAACTCGAGACCGGCGACGCGAAGCGTGATCGACAGGGCGTCGGCGTGGCCGTGTGCGGCGATGGCGCCGAAGCCGAGCGAGCCGCAATCGAGCGAAAGGCTGACAGCCGACCGATTCCCGGTTGTGCCCGCTTGAAGCAGATGGACGCCGGTGTCCGAAAACGCGCGAGAGGCCAGAGGCCGGAGTGATGCCTCGTCCGCGGGCGAAAGGGCGGGCGAATCCCCGAGCAGCCAGATCGAGGCCTCGTTCTGATCTTCTGCAACGCCGACGAAGTCCGGGCGCTCAAAGATCGTCGCGGCCACGGAGAGCAATCCGCGCGGATCGCCTTTCTGACCGCCCAGGTCGAGCACATAACCATCATCGCAGTCGTTGAACTGCGGCAGCGCGCCGCCTTCCATCAGCGCCGCGATGTACTCGAACATCCGCTCCAGCCGCGACCAGTATTCCCGTGGGAAATCATCATCCGTGTTCCGACCGGCCAGCCCTGCGAATAGGAAAAACTGCATGACGAACAGTTGGTATCCCGTCGCCAGCTCCTTGTGGCCGCCGTCGGGATGCACCTGCCGCTCCATCTCTTCGATGAGGATTCGCCGCGCCGCCGACCGCCACTGCTTCGACG
>CALLKH010000029.1 GCA_938008425.1 uncultured Planctomycetaceae bacterium
GATGATTCGGCGCTGGAACATGCCCGCTCGGAGTTTGCTGTTCAGCCGTATAGGATCGGGAGGTTCGAGTTCCCCCACGATTACTTCTATGATTATTACAGAATCGACGAATTGGGTGAGGAGTTTGAGCACCTCGAAAGGATCATCGAGTATTTCACTTTGTGCAACGGGTGTACTGTCCTTTTGTTTCCGTCCAGCGGCGACTCGAACGCCGCATTCGAATTGGTGAGTTGGGCGTTTCGCAAGATTCCGGACATCAGCAGATCGACGGATCACCAGGTCAGGGAAGCGGTGAAGGAATTCCGCACCGTGTTGCCGATTGAATCGATGACGTTGGTCTTCAAGCGGTTCTACGATTTAACGACCATTGTCAGGCGCGACAGCTACGAGGAGACTGTGCGGATCAAGGCATATTGCGGAGAAAACTGGACCCCGGAGGTTTTTAAGAGTTGGTAGTATCGTAGGGAGAGGCACAGCGCAGCCTGGCGTCGTTGCTGGAGCAACTCAGTATCGTAGCGTGGGCCAGCCTCGCCGTCCCTTCGATCCGCTGTCCCACCCCACGCCTGCTCAAGTTCATGAAGTGATGGGGTCGACAGGATGATGATGGCTTTCCAAGAGGCAACGATCTACTACGAAGTCAATGTCGGATCGAGTGTTCCGATGTGTTCAGTCTATATCGTGCTGGGTCCGCCCTACGACGACGCGATGGAGGATAGCGACTACTACACTCGGCATCCCCAATCGGTGAAGATCATCGGTCCGGCGCCGGCGGCCGTATGTGATGAGGCTGAGCGCAGCCTGAAATTGCTGCTGGAGCGGCTTGGGCTCAAGGTCAAAGTCGAGGTCACGGCCGACGATTAGTCTCACCGGGCGACAGCCTAACCGTCCCTCCCCTTCGCTAATTATCAGCGTACAGCGATGCAGTAAGGCGGATCGTCGGAACGGCGCTGTGAAGTTGAAATATCGAGGCCGGTGAGCCGTGGGATGGTCCACCTCTTCGAACGCCGGGGGAAACCCCGATACAGCCTCCTCGAAACGGTCTTCTGATCGATCAGCGTGCAGCCGTTCGCATGGGCGATTCCAGATTCATATGTCCTGCCAGATGAATCTCTTCAATGTTCGCGGCACCGTCAGCGACGCCATCCATTAGAATCGGCTTCCGCTGGATGGCTTGGTCCAGGCGGGCTGGCGTCGCGGCCGATTGACGTCAGAATTGTCCCATGATCATGGGCATTCGGCGTTCCGAATCTTGATGAGCGCAGGTCGGTTGAAACGTCTGGCGAGGGATGCAGGCGACCGGCACGGAGAAAAAGGAGTCACATAGGATGGAAATGGCAAGTACGCGCAGGGCGGCTGTCGCCGCCGCGACCTCGTGGGTGGCGCCGCTGGACCGGACGGATCCGAAGGCGATTTCGGAACGAATTGACAAGTACTACGCCTGTGACGTGTTCGATCGTCGAACCATGCGGCAGCGTCTTTCGAAGGACGTGTACAAGCGGCTGATGCGCACGATCGAACAGGGCGAGCCGCTTGATCCGCAGGTGGCCGACGTGGTTGCCGCCGAAATGAAGGACTGGGCGGTCGAAAACGGCGCGACGCACTACACGCACTGGTTCCAGCCCTTGACCGGTCTCACCGCCGAGAAGCACGATTCGCTGGTAGAGGTCGACCGCGAGGGCGGCGTGATCTACGCGCTCTCCGGCAGCAGCCTCTGCCAGAGCGAACCGGATGCGTCGAGTTTTCCTTCCGGCGGTCTTCGCGCCACCTTTGAAGCGCGCGGGTACACCGCCTGGGACGCGACCAGCCCGGCGTTCCTCGTTCGCGGCCACAACACCGTCACGCTCTGCATTCCGACCGCCTTCGTGTCATGGACCGGCGCCGCGCTGGACCAGAAGACGCCGCTCCTGCGTTCGATGGATGCGCTGTCGAAGCAGGCGATGCGCGTGCTTCGAATCTTCGGAACGGACAAGGGCGTTCAGCGCGTGCTGACGACCGTCGGCCCGGAACAGGAGTATTTCCTTATCGACCGCAATCTGTTCTACGCCCGTCCCGACCTGGTGTCGTGCGATCGCACACTCTTCGGCGCTCGGCCGCCCAAGGGCCAGCAGATGGAGGACCACTACTTCGGCTCGATCCCGCCGCGCGTGCTCGCCTTCATGGCGGAGCTGGAGTATGAGCTTTATCGAATGGGCATCCCGGTGAAGACCCGGCACAACGAAGTCGCCCCCGGCCAGTTCGAGATCGCCCCGACGTTCGAGACCTCCAATATCGCGTGCGATCATCAGATGCTGATGATGGAAACCATCAAGCGCGTGGCGCCGCGATACAGCATGAACGCGATCCTGCACGAAAAGCCGTTCGCCGGCCTCAACGGCTCCGGCAAGCATAACAACTGGTCGATGTCGACCGACACCGGCGTGAACCTGCTTGACCCGCTTGAGGACACGCACACCAACATGGAGTTCCTCGTCTTCCTGTGCGCCGTGATTCGCGCGGTGGATATCAACGCCGAACTGCTTCGCGCGTCGATCGCCTCGGCCGGCAACGATCACCGCCTTGGCGCCAACGAAGCCCCGCCCGCGATCATCTCGATTTTCCTCGGAGACATGCTGACCGACATCGTCGAGCAGCTCGAAAAGGGCGAACTCAGCCGCACCATCAAGGGCGGAGCGATGGACCTCGGCGCCACGACGCTGCCGCTCCTGCCGCGCGACTCCGGTGATCGCAATCGAACGTCTCCGTTTGCCTTCACGGGCAACAAGTTTGAATTTCGCGCGGTGGGATCATCGGCCACGTCGGCCTGGCCCAACACGGTAATGAACACCATTGTCGCGGAGTCGCTGGATTACATCGCCACCCAGCTTGAGAGTTCGGCCGGACCCAATGCCACGCCGGAAAAACTCATGCCCGTCGTTCGGGCGCTGCTTCAGCAGATCATCAAGGAGCACAAGCGCGTCATCTTCAACGGCGACGGCTATTCTTCGGAGTGGCATGCCGAGGCCGAGCGTCGCGGCCTGCCGCACCTGCGCGACAGCGTGGCCGCCATCCCGCGCCTGGCGACGGATCGGTCGTTCCAGTTGTTTGAGAAGTTCAACGTGCTGTCGAAGCAGGAAATGCAGAGCCGCGTCACGACCTATCTGGAGAAGTACTCCAAGCAGATTCTGATCGAATCGGAGACGATGGTCATGATGGGGCGGCAGATGATTCTGCCCGCGGCCATCGCCCACGAGGCTCGAATCGCCGCGTCAGTTGCCGCGCTCAAGGCCGCCGGCGCCGACTACAAGGATCGGCTGACCATGCTCGAGCGGTTCAGCGAACTTGTACATCGCTTTACTTCGACGCTGGAGGGGCTGGCCGAGGCGGACAACCTCGAGTCGCACGACCCCCTCGAACACGCGCAGTACATGAAAAAGAAGATTGTTCCGCTGATGGAGATCCTTCGTGCGGCCGGCGACGAACTGGAGAACCACGTCGCGGCGGACCTCTGGCCGCTGCCGTCCTATCGGGAATTGCTGTTCTTGAAGTAGGGAAGGCTGAATCGGGCTCGATTCTCCGGCGGGGGCCTTGTCGTCCCAGGAGACTCAGGCCGTCATCGGAAGCGACTGCCCGTATCCATCAAAAAACAAAAACGCCGTCGCGAGCTGCGACGGCGTTTTTCTTGTGACGTGAAGGAATCTCTGGAATTGTCAGGCGCCGACGGCTCGAACCGCCGTGGCCTTGGGGCCCTTGGGTCCCTGGGTGATTTCAAATTGAACGCGCGATCCTTCGGGCAGCGTCCGGAATCCTTCCATCTGAATCTCTGTCTGATGAACAAAGACGTC
>CALLKH010000030.1 GCA_938008425.1 uncultured Planctomycetaceae bacterium
GAGGAACTCGCTCATCTTGCGGCCGGTCACCTTTGGATACCAGTAATAAACGCCGGCGAACATCGCGAAGATCGTGCCCGGCGCGACGACGTAGTGGAAGTGCCCGATGACGTAGTAGGTGTCATGCAGGTGAATGTCCGACGCGGTGAGGCCGAGCGGCAAGCCCGTGAGGCCGCCAATGGCGAACATCGGCAGAAACGCGAGGGCGAAGTGCATCGGCACGGTGAATCGAATCGATGCGCCCCAGAGGCTGATGATCAGACACGTCAAGATGACGACCGACGGAACCGAGATGATCATCGTCGTCGCCTGGAAGAACGTGGAGATCGTCGTGCCCATGCCCGTCATGAACATGTGGTGGGCCCAGACGATGAACGACATGAAGCCGAGGAAGATCACCGAGTAAACGAGTGAGTTGTATCCCCAGAGCGGCTTGCGGGTGTTGTTGGCAATGACTTCCGCGACGATGCCGAGCGCCGGAAGAATGAGAACGTACACTTCCGGGTGGGCGAGGAACCAGAACAGGTGCTGCCAGAGCAGCGGACTGCCGCCGCCGGAGAACGCCTCCTTCATTTCGCCGCTGACCACCAGGCCCGACGGCATGAAAAAGCTGCTGCCGAAGAGGCTATCCGAAAGCTGAAGCACGCCCGCGGCCTCAAGCGGCGGGAACGCAAGCAGCAGCAGAAAGGCCGTCACGAGCTGCGCCCAGACGAAGAACGGCAATCGCGTGAACGAGAGCCCCTTCACCCGCAACTGGATCGCGGTGACGATGAAGTTGATCGAGCCGAGCAGCGACGAAGTGATCAGAAAGATCATGCCGATCAGCCACCACGTCTCGCCGTTTTGCGCAATGACCGACAGCGGTGGATACGCCGTCCACCCGGAACCAGCCGCCCCGGTTTTCGCGGCAAAACTTAAGAGCATGATGATGCCGCCCGGCAGGTTGATCCAATAGCTGAACATGTTCAGCTTTGGAAACGCCATGTCCGGGGCGCCGACCTGGAGCGGAAGCACGAAGTTTCCGAACCCGCCGACCGCCAGCGGCACGATTCCAAGGAAGACCATGATGGTGCCGTGCATGGCGCCAAGCGAATTGTAGCCGTCGCCGGTGATGACGTAACCGCCGCCCTGCTCTTCCGGAAGCGGCGCCGCGATCTTCTCGCCGAGAAACTGGCCGATGACGGGGATCGGCTGGTTCGGATATGCGAGCTGCCACCGCATGATCATCATCAGGCTGAAGCCGATGAAGAGGAACACCAGCGCGGTCACGGTGTACTGAACACCGATGACCTTGTGGTCCACCGAGAAAATGTACTTTCGCCAAAAGGGTAGCTCGTGGCCGTGCCCGTGATCATGGGCATGGTCGTGGGCGTGAGCTGATGCAGTCGCCATATGCTCGAGTCCTTAAAGACCTGATGTCGGGAGAATGTTCTCAACGCGGCGATTCACCATCGCCGGCGCGATACCTGCCCGCTTCAGAAATTAGAAATCCGTGTCGAATTCGACTTCCTGGTTCTTCTTTTTCACTTCCTCGTCGATCCACTTCTGGAAGTCTTCCGGCGAGTGGGTCATGACCTGGGCCTTCATTTTGAAATGACTGTTGCCGCACAACTGTGCGCAGACCATCTCCAGCGGATTGCGCGGCTGCATCTTGATGGAGGCGACGCCCGCCTCGCGAAGCGCCTTGATCTTCTCGGTGCCCATCCCGTGCGTGCTGCCGAGGTCCGCGTCCTTGGCGAGAATGATCTGGCCGGACTTGTCCTTGTAGTCCTCGCACGACACGTGGTGGCGCAGCCGGTACCAGTCCGCCTTTTGCGTCGGGTAATCCTGGGTCATCGACTCCTTGAGCGCCTCGGTCGTCGCGCCTTCTTTGACCTTGAACCAGATCGGAATCTCCATGCCGGGAATCGCGTCTTGCTTGATTCGCAGCGCGGGAATGGAGACCGAATGGATCACGTCCTTCGAAGTAATCCGGAAGTAAATGTCGCGACCGGTCGGGATGTGCATTTCATTGATATAGTACAGATCGTCGGCTGCGCCGTCGGAGTTTTCATCGAGACCGATCGGATTCGTTCCGGTGATCAGCGACGCATCGGTGCGGCCGAACTTGCCGTCGGGGCCGGGATAGTGAAAGTCCCACTGGAATTGTTCGCCGATGACGCGAATCTCGACCGGATCCTCGCCGGGCTTGCCCGACTTCTCCGGCGGCTGATTCTTGTATGCCGCCCAAACGGGCATCGACAGGCCGACGAGTAGGAACACTTCAAAGGCGCCGACGCCGATCTCGGCGTACTTTGAGGCCTTGCCTTTGACGGGCTCGTAGGTTGCCCGGTGACCTTCACGATGGCGGAACTTCAGGAGCGTATAGACGAAGAAGATGCCCCAGCCGATGAACAGCACGGCCATGAAGTAGTGCAGGACGTCGATGAGGTTGTCGATCTGGCCGCCGTGCTCCGAAATCTGGGGCGGGAGCCAGCGACCATAGTTGCCGAAGTTGGCGGCGAGCATGTGCGGAATTCTCCAGGACTCTGAACCGTCTCACCCAACCGCGGGTGGTCCGGCGTGAATCCGAAACAACGGATTCCCAATCATCAATCAGTTTGCTCCGCCGCGCCGGCGAAGCGAGGTGAAGTGAGGCCCGGGCAAGCCGTCGCAGCCCGCCCGGGCCGGTGCTTCACTTCAGCGATCCCGTGCATGCCTCGCACGGGTTCGATTCGTCACCCCGCCGATCTGTCGAAGTTTCGAACGCATTGGCCTTCGCTCGCGTCCTTCGTCGGCGGAGAATCAGTCAGACTCAGCGCTTACTTGGTCGTTTCAGTCGCCTTGGCGTCAGTCTTGGCCGACGAACAGCAGGTCGGCTTCGACGATTCGTTGCTCTCGCTGGACACGGAAGCAACTTCCACCTCGCGAACGGTCGGGGCCTGGGCCTTCTTGCCGCCGATCTTGACCTCGATCTCCTTGGTCTCGCCGTCCTTCACTTCGACTTCCTGTGTCGCCGCGCCGAAGGTCTCATGCCAGAACTCAAGTTCATACTTTCCGGCCGGCAGATCCTTGATCTCGAAGGTGCCGCGCTCGGCTTCCTTGCCCTTGGGGGCCTGCTCGTGATCCTTGGTGACCGCAAAGAACGGATGGGCGACGACGCCGACATAGGCGGCCATCCAGCCATGCACGTCGCACTTGATCTTGACGATCTCGGGCTTGTTGAACGTGTCCTTGCCGCGAAGCTCCTTCTTCATGCCGACGTTGGCCTGCGCGAAGTTAAAGCTGGTGTTCTTCTTCGGGAGCGAGTGAATGTTGTGGTTGGTCGGATCGCTGTTGGTAATATCGAGACCCTGCCCGGCGACCATGCCCATGACGTGCGGATGGTACATGCAGCCCTTCTGGTCCAGTACGACCGGTGTCTCGGGGGCGTCATACTTGTCCGTGATGCCCTTGGTGATCTGCACAAAGACGTACGGCACGGCGTTGCCTTCGCTCGTATAGACAATCAGGCTCTGGTCAGGCTGAGCCTTCGGATGGGCCTTGTCGCAGACCGTGTCCGCCGACATGCTCAAGCCCTTGATCTTCGGCGGTGTCACCGATCCGTCCAGCACAACCTTGCCTTTGATGACGGCCGTTCCTTTTTTGCCGTCCGCAACCGCGGGCAGAACAACTGCCGCACTGCAAAGACAGGCCAGTGCACAACTCATGATGCTTCGTCGTGAGAACATGGCAAACTCCTCTTCGAGTGGTCAATCCCGGGCGAATATTCGCAGACGGGCGCCCTCCCCCGTTGTAACGCAAAACCGTTCCTTTTCAAGCAAGCCCGCGGAACATCCCGG
>CALLKH010000031.1 GCA_938008425.1 uncultured Planctomycetaceae bacterium
CGTCAAGGACGAGATCGGCAAGGCGATCGTCGGTCACGATGACATCGTTCAGGGCGTGCTCACGTGCCTATTCACTGGCGGCCACGCCCTGCTCGAAGGCGTTCCGGGGCTGGGCAAAACCTATCTCATTCGCACGATGTCTGAGGCGCTCTCCCTGAAGTTCTCACGCGTACAGTTCACGCCCGACCTCATGCCCGCGGACATCATCGGCACGAACATCATCGTTGAAAACCCCGAGACCGGCCGGCGCGGATTTGAATTCCAGCACGGCCCTCTCTTCGCCCAGCTTGTGCTCGCCGACGAAATCAACCGCGCCACGCCGAAGACGCAGTCCGCCCTGCTTGAAGCGATGCAGGAAAAGACCATCACCTCCGGCGGCACGCACTACAAGCTCGAAGCGCCGTTCTTCGTCATGGCCACGCAGAATCCCATTGAACAGGAAGGCACCTATCCCCTGCCCGAAGCCCAGCTCGACCGCTTCTTCTTCAAGCTCGTGGTCAGACCATCCTCGCGCGAGGAACTGCTCACCATTCTCGATCGCACCACGACCGGCCACCGGCCCGACATCAAGGCCGTCATGTCCGGTGACCAGATCATCGGCGCCCAGCGCCTCGTGCAGCGCGTTGTTGTCGCCAAGCATGTGCAGGACTACGGCATCCGTCTCGTGCTCGCCACGCATCCGCGCGGCGAATTCGCCACTGAACAAACCAACCGCTACGTTCGCTGGGGCAGTTCGCCTCGTGGAGCGCAGGCCGTCATCCTCGCCGCCAAGGTGCAGGCGCTGCTCGACGGCCGCTACAACGTCAGCTACGACGACATTCGCTCGATCTACACGCCGGCGCTGAGGCATCGCGTCCTCTTGAATTTCGAGGCGCAGGCCGAAGGCATCGAGTCCGACGCCGTGCTTCGCGATATTCTGGATAAGACCCCGACCAAGATGGACGCCGCGGCCTGATTTATCGCGTCGAATACGGCCGCACTACGATCGCCCGAACCGGCCGCGTCGGGCATCGCTCCTGGCAGAGCCCGCAGCCCGTGCAGCCGACGCCGGTGCATGAGGGATCGATCACTTCAATCCGTCCATCGACCCCGACGCGAATGGCTTCCTTGCCGATCGGGCAGACCTCCACGCAGATCGTGCAGTCCTCTCCCTTCGATCGCACGCAAGTTTCATGATCGACCAGCGCGAAGCCCATTCGAATATCCAGTCGATCGACGAGCTGAAGCGCCCCGCTGGGACAAACCTTCATGCAGGATAGATCGTTGCAGATCACGCAGGCGCGGAGGCTGGCGTCCACATACGGCGTCCCCTTCATTCGCTCATCAGCCGTCTTCAGCAGACTGATCGAATCCGCCGGACAATGATCGGCGCAGCTTCCGCACCGAAAGCACGTCTCAAGAAACTCGGATTCCCGACGCGCCCCCGGCGGCCGCAGCACGACCAGCCGCTCCGCCACATCCGACGCGTCGGCGAGATTGCGCAGCGCCGGCGGCAGCTTTTTCTCCAGGTAGTCGGCGGCCGGCCGCAGCGCTTTGAATAGCGCCTTGCGAAAGAAGTCGCGTCGGCCCTGCGGAATGGAATCGTCGGGTAGATCGGTCATGGTTTGCGTCGAGACGGAGCCGCTGAAGTCGGTGTCAATCCATTGAATTCTACTGAAATCATCGGCATTCTACCGCCCTTCCTTCCGGTTGGATCGGTCGGCGGCGGACATTTGACGCCCGATCTTCGCCGATTAGAGTCTAGGCCATGCCCCAGGCCGTCGGAAAAGAATTGATCGAAACCGCGGAAAACGTCTTTCGCGAGTACTGCCGCGATCGCGGACTGAAGTACACCGCCGAGCGCCGCGACATCGTCCGCGCCGCGATGCAGATGGAGGAGCACTTCGAGGCCGAACAACTCCTGCTCATCATGCGCCAGACCGCCAACCGCGTCGGCAAGGCCACCGTCTACCGAACGCTCAAGCTTCTCGTCGAATGCGGCATCGTCAAGGAAGTGCACTTCAGCAACAAGCAGGTTCACTACGAACACACCTACGGCCAGGATCCGCACGACCACATGGTCTGCCGCAGATGCGGGCGCATCATCGAATTCAGCGCGGCCGACGTCGTGAAGCTGCGCAACCTGATCGCGGCCGACCATCGGTTCCATGCGCTGTCGCATCGATTTCAGATTCTGGGATTGTGCGAGACGTGCGTGAAGACGTGTCCGGTGGGCGTGCGGGCGCGGCTCATCACCCGGAAGACCCCGGCTAGCACAAGGCGAGGTAAGTGAAGAAGACCAGGATGAGAATCTTGGCCCGCTTCTTCAGGAATCCCACTGTCAAATCCGCCGCCAGAACGATCATGGCTCGAGTTCCCCCTGCGATCGGCGGACGACGAATTCCATGCCGTCGAACCGATCACGCGTTGGGAAACGAAGTGAGCAAACCAAGCGCCGCGTGCCAGATTTGACGACGGGCAAAATCGGAATTCTTAACTGCGGATGAGGTCGTGACTTACGAGAGTGCTTCGCCCCCTTCTCGCGTGCAGGGGCGGATCGGGTTGTTCAACGATGTTGATTTCGCGAAACAGCGCTTCCTGGAGAATCAACGTCCGTTGCCGGAATGCAACGTCGAGCCCAAGGGCGAAGGACTGAATAACGGACCCTCGCTGCCGAAGCAACGATTGCCCAATCTGCGAATAACTGCCGGGGTCGCGAACTCGTCCGGATCGGCGCCTCTCAGGCCGCGACAGCGGAACACAGCCGCGGTAGCGGCGAAAGAATGTAGCCCATGACGCAAGTCATGGGTAAGGGTGTCGTGGTATTGTCAGCCCCGTAGGGGCGAAAGAGTGCCGGGGTTGGTACTCACTCTTTCGCCCCTGCCGGGGCTATGGCACAGCTGGGACGATTTCCCACGTTTCACGACGTGGGTTAGATTCTTTCGCCGCTGCCGCGGCTGGGGAGCGCACTCATGACTTGCGTCACAGGTCTTATTCCTTGAACCAACCGCTGCGATCTACCATCGCGGACTCTACCGCGGATGGCAACCATCGCGACGCCGACAAAACCGTATCGCCGACTTTCCTTCGAACCCAATCGCTCGAATTCATCGATGGCCGACGATCAATAGCAACACGCCCGCACGCACAGGCAGCTCGTCTCGATGTTCGTGTCCGATCGCTCCCAGGCCCGCTTGAACCTGGCCTCGACGGCCTTTAATTCCGCCGTCTCGCCTCGGGCCTTCAGGCACGTCGCCAGGCCGTGGAGCGCCCAGCCGTTCTCCGGCCACGCCTTGAGATCCTTTCGATAAACCTCCTCGGCCTCTTCAAATCGCTTGGCCTTGACGAGCACGGCGCCGAGCGTGTGTCGCACCGGCTGGATCCACTCGGGCGGCTCCATGTAGAGCAGATCGTCTTCAATCTCGACACCCTTCCTCAGGGCGACCGCGGCGTCATCGAGCCGATCCTCGCCGAGCGCGATCTCTCCTTCGAGCATGTGCTCGGCGATGGAGAGCACCTTGTGCGCCGGATTGATGCCGGTGAGCGCGTCCTGCGGCACGCGCTTCACGGCCTGCCGGAACAGCTCCTGCTCCTTGCGGGCCGACGCGGCATCCTTCTTCGCCGCGAAAGCGATTCCACGCGAGAAATGCCACATCGCCATCGAAATCGGCATCGTCACAGGCGGCTTCGGCTCCTTCAGTACTTCATCCCACTTGCCGAAGCGCTTCTGCACATCAAGGACGATTGACATGAACGGATCGACGAATGCCGGCTGCTCGCGCATGAACGATTCCGGAATGCCGGCGATCATCTCCCGCGCCGCCTTCAGACCTGTCTCGTATCGCCCCTCCATCATCGACGACCACGCGAGGAAGTGCGGGTTATGCGCCATGTAGACCGAGTAAAACCCCTGCCGCGGCGAGATCTTTCGATAGGCCTTGTCGGCCTCCATCGCCTTTTCATTCTGCTTCGTCGCCATCGCCCACTTGCCGATGCGAACGTCGATGTGAGACGGCATGTGCACGAGATGCCCCGAAATCGGCACCAGGTTTCGCAGAACCTGAGCGGAATCGACGCCCCGCTCGGGACGTGAGGACGCCTCCACGGCGTGAATATACAGATGGTTCGCCCCGGGATGCTGCGGATTGATCTTCAGCGCATGTTCGAGAACCGCGAGGATCTCCTCGGTTCGACCCTTGGGCAGGCCCTCCTTGTCCCACAGATCCCACGGCTGAAGGTCCATCAGCGACTCGGCGTAGAGCGTGCCGATATCGGCGTTGTTCACGTCAAGCTCGTACGCGCGCTTCATCGCGTCGGCGTAGGCCTCATCCAGCGAGCGCCGGTCCTGAAGCGGCTGGGGCGCATAACGAAGCGAGATCGCATCGATCAACTGCTGCTCGATGTAGCCGCAGTGATCCCGCCGGGCCCGTGCCTTCTCCACGGCCGCCCAGGCCGCCGTCACGCGCTCCGGCGGCATGACGGGGTTGTTAATGTGCGGGCCGTGACACAGCGCGATGCCCCAGTACGCCATCGCGCACGTCGGATCACGCATCGCCGCCGTCTCAAACGATCGAATGGCCTCGTCATGATTAAACGCATAGGTCCACGTCAGCCCCTGGTTGAAATACTGCTGGGCCTCGGAGACGTCGGTGGTGATGGCCATGGCGTGATGGCCCATGCCCTCGAAGAGCGGCGCCGGGCCGCGCGACTCGAGCGTGGAATGGGAATCTTGGGAACAGCCGACCGAAATGGTGACGAGCATCAATGCCGCCAAAAAGCGTCGTTTCATGGGTTCGCCCTCGAAATATGTAAGTTAGTTGCGCCGAATCTTCGGGGATCATACACCATTCCGACTTTCGCGACAAAACCCGTTGAGGACACACTCGAAATCTCCTGAATCATCGGTTTTTCTACAAAATAGCGGCATGAATGGAGCCAATACCAGCTGAGACGAAGGGGCGCAGCGCGGGCGCCGGTGATCGCTTTAACGCTCGGGCGGATTTCGCTTCATGACCGTCTCGGGATTCGGGAGAACGTCGCATATGTCAACGACGGCCGCAGCCCGCCCCGGAAAATCCCGACGCAGACGAATCACCATAGGCGTCATCCTCGCGGCCATCACACTCACGGCGGCCGTCGCCTATCCCCGCTGGGGCTGGCTGATCGAGTCGCTCGCAGAATCACCTCCAACCGGGCCGCTCTCAATGCCGACCGGCCCGATCACCGTGATGACCTACAACATCCACACGGGCGATCGACTCAATGATGCGCTGAGGATCATCCAGGCCGAATCGCCCGATGTCGTGTGCCTCCAGGAGATACGTCCCGCGCAAGTCTCGCGCATCGAGCGAACCCTCGGCATGGACGGCTACTGGACGCCCTCCTCAAATCTCATCGGCGACGCCGCCTGGGGCAACGCCATCTTCGTGCGCGGCCGACTCGATCAGGTCCAGTCCCTCAAGACTCCCGACGGCCGATCATTCGGCGTCTGGGGAACGGCCGAATCAAAGGGCGGGCGATTCGTCGTCGCCTCGGTGCACCTGATGCACGTCAAGCGCCGGAACGGCGGCGTCCCCAATCGCGTGCGCGAAGTTCGGGCGCTCCTCGATGCGTGCAAAGGCGTCGATGGCCCCATGATCCTCGCGGGCGACTTCAACGAACCGCCGGTCGCCAGTCTCATCCGGCCGATGATTCTCGAGCGGTTTGCTGACGCTGCGCCTGACAGCGGCGAGACGCTCCCCTCAAAGATCCCGCTCGTCCGGGTCGATTACATCTACTGCACCGAGGAATGGACGGCGGCCAACGGGTGATCGCTGGCCACGACGGTGTCGGATCACCGGCCGGTGGTTGCGAGTCTCAAACCGACGACTGTTAAGCGAACGAACTCGGCATCATCCCGCCCCGTCGATTGAAGCGACCGATACTTCGTGAGTCGGCGCCTTCCCTTCGATTCGTCTTATGCTTTTCATACAATCCGCACTGGCTTATGCTGTTCGACAGTCCGGGCGCCCAGTTTTTCACCAATCAATTCCGACGATGTGTCGGCGAGAGCAGAGCCCGGACGATTCCGGAGTGGCGTATGGATAAGACAATGTGGATGGTACGGGCTGGTGAAG
>CALLKH010000032.1 GCA_938008425.1 uncultured Planctomycetaceae bacterium
TGCAGTTCTACTGCGATCGGCGATGTCGTTTCCGCCCGTACGGTCGCTTTGTCAGGTGACCCTGCGCCCGGCACACCTGAGGGCGTCGTGTTCACGTCATTCGGTTCGCGAACGCTGAACAACTCCGGTCATACTCTTCTCACCGGGAGACTGGGCGGGCCGGAGGTCACCAGCAGCAACCGAAACGGCCTCTGGTCGGATGCCTCGGGGTCGCTGGCGCTGATCGCGCGCGAGGGGATGCAGGCGCCGGATGCGGCGAACGTCGTGACGATCAAGATCCTGTTGGCTACTCCGCAACTCGCGGATTCCGGAATGGTCAGCTTCGAAGCGCTGGCTTCAAGCGGCCCACTCGACTTCGGAATCTGGGGCGGTGACGCCGACGGCCTCGGCAAGATCGCCCTGACGGGGACGCCGGCGGGCATTGTCGGGCTCGACTCCACGTTCTCGAAGATCGGAAAAGAGGGGGCCAGTATCTTTGCCGGTCCGGCGGTTAGCGCCACGGGTTCGACGGCCTTCTTCGCGTCGCTTGCGGGTTCCTCCTCGGCATCGTCCGGGCGGGCGGTGATCAAGCATGTCAACGGATCGCTGATCCTCGCCGCGAAATCGGGCAACCCCGCGCCCGGAACCACCCACACGTTCTCATCGTTCGGCCGATCCCCGGAAACGATCATTCCCACCATCAACGATCACCACCAGGTCGCCTTTTTTGCCGCCACATCGTCGAGCCAGGGCATCTGGTCGGAGGGCTCCGGCACCTTGCAGCTTGTCGCGCGCCTGGGCACGCCCGCGCCGGGAACGGCCGTTGCTTTTTCCAGTTTTGGGGATCCGCGCATCAATAATGCCGGCCGGACGGCCTTTGCGGGACTCTTGACGGGCTCGGGGGTGAACAGTTCCAACAACACCGGCATCTGGTCGGAAGGGTCGGGATCGCTCGCTCTCGTTGCCAGAGAAGGTTCGCCCGCGGCGGGGATGGGAGCCGGCGTTGTGTACGGCGAGCTGGTGAACGCGCCGCTCCTGAGTAGTGACGGCCGCGTGGCATTCAGCGGCCCCGTCACGGGCGGGGGCATCGACGCGGATCATGACACGGCCTTCTGGGTGGAAACGGCGGAAGGCGTTCAGTTGGTCGCGCAAGAGGGCATGGCGGCGCCCGGCGCCGACGCCGGCGTCGAGTTTGCGCCGTTTGGCGCCCTTTCGGGCTATGGCTACCTGCCCGACCATGTCGGATATGCGTCATTCAATTCAAATGGAGTTCTGGCCTTCACGGCGGAGCTGCGCGGAACGGGCATCACCTCGGAAAACGCTCGCAGCATCTGGGCCTTTGATCTCTCCGGGCGATTGAGCCCCATCGTCAAGACGGGCGATACGATCGAAGTCGCCCCGGGCGACGTGCGAACAGTGCTCGATGCCCAGGGGACGATCGGCGGCGGCGGGGAAAACGGAAACCCGCGCTGGTTCAACGATGCCAACGAGCTGCTGTTTGTCGCCCGCTTTGTCGACGGGACCAGCGGCGTCTTCGTGACCAGTGTGCCGGCGGGGCCGAGCGGCGACATGAACTGCGACGGGGCGACTGACCTCTTCGATGTCGATGCCATGGTTCTGGCCCTGACTGATCCGGCAGTCTACGCCGCAGCCTATCCCGACTGCCCGATCGGGAACGGCGATTTTCGCCACGACGACCAGCTTGATGGCCGGGACATCGCGGGGTTCGTGGGGGCGCTGCTGGCGGAGTGACGCAGTCTAAGGCCTGCCGATTGGAGACAGGTATCAGTGGCATGCCGAAGTGCGGCGCCCGGCATAACTGCTTTGGCGCGCAATTCTTGGCTGCTCCTTGCAGATATTCGCTGGAGTCTCGCCGTTTCTATCAAGGCCGTAGCTGTCCCTCGCCCATCCGGCCGCGGGCGAATTTTCCATTCAGGGTTTTTCCAGGAATTCAAAACTGCTATATTAGGAGCCTCAGGCTGATTGATGACCCTTGTTACTACTTGCACCTAAGAGCTGGGAGTAAGGATGAACATCAAGAATCTTTCAATCGTGGTGGCGGCGGCTGTTTTTCTGCTCGGTTCCGAGTGTCCGATGCAGAACCCCAATATGAATGACAACAACTCGAATTCGAACTCGAATTCAAACAACAACAGCAACGGCAATTCCTCGGGCGACGGCCCCTTTCAGTTGACCATCAAGATCAAGGGCCCGGCAAACGGCGAATTCGCCCGGGTTTACGGCGTCGTCAATGACGGCCCCCAGACGCACGCCTCACTCGAAAACCGCTTCCCCCAGTCCGACTTCAACGTGACGCTCGGCGGCGGCGAAACCGAGGTCAGCCAGATGTTCACCTACGACAAAGACACCAAGGTCGCGCTGGTCGCGGTCGAGGCTGACGGCGGCATCACCTCCACACCCCCGCCGGACACCATCGAGACCTTTCCTATGCAGTTCGTCGAGTGGACCGGCAACGCGGTCGGCCTTCCCACCGGCGACGGGCTCTCCAACCCCGCCACGCTCTACCTCAACATGGACGCCGACAAGACCGTCGAAGCCAACTTCAAGACGATGACGCCGATCTTCGTTCGCGCCCAGAGCAGCGGCAACCTCTCCGACTGCAATGTGATCATCCATGTCGATGTCGATCGCTACATCATTCCGCCACGGCCGGTCGACGATGGCTTCGGCGTGGCAGTTCGGAATCTTCCCGCGGGCGTGGTGTTTCTCTGGGGATACTTCCGCGACGGGGCGGTGCTGAGCCTCGAGTTGCACGACGCCCTGGACAATGGTTCACATGCCTGCGATGCGGGCTCGCCCAATCCGTGCTTCGTCTTCCAGCAGTGGACCGGCGACTGCCAGGGCGGCGGCAAGACGTGCGTGATGACCTACGGCAGCGCCAACGAGGCGACGGTGCATATCGAGCCGAACTAGGGGGAAGTTGTCGCAGCGGCGACCCACCTGCCTTGTCGCGACTAACAGCTCAGCGCCGCTTCGCAGCGTTGCAGCAGGTCGTCCTCCTGATGAAGTCGCAGGAAGTCTTTGCATTCCGAGTAGTACTGCTTGGCAGCGGCGTGATCCCCGCCGCCGGCGCACGCCATCGTCAGGAGCGCTTCGGAAAACCGCTGAACTCCGAGCGCCAGCGGCACCGACCGGGCGCGCTCCGCCAGGTCGGCCCGCATTGTCTCAAACGACCGCCGCGCATCGTCAAAGCGCCGCTCGTTCAGCGCGATGATGCCGTCGATGTGGATGAGCATTCGCTCGGATTCGGGAGTGAGCGTGAACGATCTTACCTTGTCGAGCGCCTGGCGGGCCGAATCCGTTTCATTGAAGCGAAGCGCCAGCACCTCGGCGAGCCCCAGATAGCCCAGCGGTTGATCCGGCGCCAGACGGATGGCCTCCTCATGGCACTTGCGTACATTGGCGAAGTCCCAGGCCGTCGCATAAACGCCCGCCAGCCGATTCTGGTAGGTGGCAGGCTCAAGCCCGGGCTGGGCTTTTGCTCTTTCCATCATCGACAGCGCTTCATCCATTCGCCCCAGCCGGGCGAGCGCCTTGGCCCGCCACGTCGCCGCCTCGAGCGCCCCGTGCGCGCCGAGCTTTCGCAGCGTCGGCTCCAACTTGTCGACGAGCTTGAGGACATCGTCAGACCGGTTCTCCAGTGCCGCCAACTGGAGGTTGAAGTATCGGTCGCCGCTGCGGGTGAGTGCGAACACGAGCAACAGCGGCAACGCCAGAAAGGCCAGCAGCAGATAATCGATCCAACTGAAGGGATAATTTAAGCACCGCCGCCCGACCAGAATGGCCACGGCGATCAAGTCCCGCGCGTACCCCTGGCGATACGTGTTCACGACGGTGAGCCATCGCGCTCGTCTGGGCGTCGCGGTATTGAGCTGAAGCCGGATTTGCGGGCTCACCGTGCGGCGCACATCAGCGGACAATTCCTGATTTTCCCCGTCGCGCGGAACGAGATCATCGTCTTGCAGTTCGATCGCGGTGTACCCCTTCTGCCGCAGCCTGCGCATCGCATCATCGGCCGACAGGGCCATGACATCGTCGACGATGGTTCGCCCGTTGGCATCCTTGGCGCGGAACAAATAGCTGCGGTCGGCCATGTTCTCTCTCCGGCGAGAGGCGTTTCGGGGTGACGCGGTCCGGCATTCGATAACGCCGGTTCCGCATCATGCGAAGTCGTTGTGCTCCGGCACTGGGATTATCCACAAGTTCGCCGGCGAATCCAAGGGCGGCGGGTTGAGGGTGGGGGTTCCGGGATGGACGCTCGGGACGGGTGGCCCGCGGTGGACTCTCCGTGTGGGATTCGATTTTCCCGTGCATCGGAGCCGCTTCGATCATTGGCAATGCCGACCGCGTGCGCACCTAAATCGAGCCGCCACCCCGGAGCACCGGGATGGGCCACCCGGCTACCCGGCCGTGACACGACGGCGCGAGAGGTGATTCCCGCTCCAGCCGGCAATTCTTAAGGGGGACGTCGCGATTATCTGTTTCGATTCATGTGTTGCTTCATTCAAAGCTGAGGAACAAACATGAATCAGGGATTGCCGAGTCGGATCGTTCGAACTGGGGTGTTGCTGGGCGCACTGGTCTTCGCGGGTTGCGAAACGATGCCCGGGGGGATGGGGCTGGAGGGGCCGGTCGGTCCGGCGGGGCCGCAAGGCGCGGAAGGTCCACAAGGGCCGGTGGGGCCGGCGGGAGCGGACGGTGAGGCCGGGCCGCAGGGTTCCCAGGGTCCGCAGGGCGACACCGGCGCCGCGGGCGAAGATGGTCAGCTTCGGATTTATGGCGACGGATCGGCCGGCGCGGTGAGTTACAGTACGGCGAACGGCGATCTCTTCGTTCACGTCGCGACGGACCTCAACCTTCAATTCACCGATTTCACGATTGAAGCCGGGGCGACCCTGAACGTCCCGAGCGGCACCGTGATTCGCTGCACGGGAACCTTCACGAACCGGGGAACACTGACCGTCCGGCAGGTCCCGGGCAGCGATGGCGGCGGCTATGTGGTCAACGGCACGAATTTCATTTACCAGGGGCCTGCGCCCGGCAAGAACGGTGCGGCGCCGACCCCGGGAGAACTCGGCGACAACAGCACCACCCGGTTCGGCGGCATCGCCGCGGCGGGTCTGTCGCTGGGCGAGGCGCGAACGATCACGTTGCCGGGAATCGTGGGCGGCGGCGCCGGTGCCGGCGGCCTCTCGGCCCGTGGTTCTGAAGGCAGCGGCACCGTGGTGATCCTGGCGCGCGAAGGCATCGTGAACGAAAGCGGCGCGTTGATTCAGGCCGACGGCGACAACGGCATTCTGGGCAGCGGCGGCGCGGGCGGCGGCATCATCGTTCTCGCTTCGCCCACGTCCATTACGAACAGCGGCACGATTCGCGCTCTGGGCGGTGCGGGCGGCGCCAGCACCAGCAACGACGGCCGCGGCGGTGGCGGCGGCGGCGGGATCCTCTCCTTCTTCAGCCCGCAGGTGACGGCCGGAACAACGGCGGTCACCGGCGGCGCGGGCGGGGTGGTGGCTGCGTCCGTGACGGCCGGCATCCGGGCCTGCGGCGGCGGCGGCGGCGCCTGCGGCGGCGCGGGCGGCAACGGCGGCAGCGTGAGCGGGACCACGCCGAGCGCACCCACGGGCGGCGGCGCGGGGTACGTGATCATCACGGAAGTGGATCCGACGGCGCTGTTTTGAGGGCGGCGAGCGAAGGGGGATTTGTGAATCTGGCGATCTGGCGATTTGGCGATGGAGTCAGGGTGGCCCGCGGGGTACTCACCGTGGGGGATTCGATTGTCTCCAGCCTTGCGAACGGCTATATCGTAGGCCCGAATGTCCGCCGGGCAAAGTAGTCGTGTTCCCCACCTCGAAGCACCGGGATAGGCCACGCGGCCATGCCAACCGCCGCCTCTCCTTGTGGCACGGGTTCAATCGGCGTCTGAGAAGAGTGGAGCGATCTTTTCGCTTGCATACACGACGGCCGACAGCAGAATCGTGATCAGCAGTGCGATGTAGGCAGCGACATAAATCGGATAGAGTCTCTTGGCATAGCGCATCGGTGTGAATGCCCGAAGTATCAACCCCGCGCCGAGAATGATCGCCCCCGCGCCCATCGGCAACAGGGCGGCGGCGTACGTATACACGCGAAATGCCGAATTCCGCTCCAGCGAGAGCATGGCGACCTCGCCTGTGACAAACCCGATCCAGCTGATGCGGGCGACCTTCCAGCCGAATGCGGCGAAGAGCGCGCCGATGACGGCGCAATTGGCGCGCCCCGGAATATTCAGTGGCTCGATCTCTGCATCCGGTGGCTTCCTCTGCGAGCCGGTCCCGGCAGGATCGTCAAATGCGCCGGGCGCATCTGTCTGGTCGGATGTGTCGGGCATGGCTGAAGAAGTATACCCCGGGGGATGGACCCGCGATGCAGGGACGGGGTGGCCTCTATGAGCAAGTCGTTGTCAAGCGGTTTCGGGATCGATCGCGGAG
>CALLKH010000033.1 GCA_938008425.1 uncultured Planctomycetaceae bacterium
ACCAGCGCCGCCGCCGCGAGATGATCGATCGCCATGAACGGCGTACCGATCAACTGCTTAACGTCCTCCACGATGACCGTCGGGCCTTCCTTGCTCAGGATCGCGCCCATTCGATTCAGTTCGGCCACATGGACGAACCGGTCGGGATAAATCTTCTCGGTGATGATGCTGTTGCCGTCCGCGAGACACAGCAGCGTCATCATCTGCGCCTGCAAGTCCGTCGGATAGCCGGGGTACGGCTGCGTGGTGAGTTGCACCGGCTCAAGACGCCGCGAGGACGACACCTGCACGAGACCATCGCCCGTTCGTTCGACGTTGACGCCGATCGCCTTCAATCGATCGACCACCGCCAACAGGTGATCCAGACGGCAGTTGGCCAGCTTGACGTCGCCATTGGTGATGGCGGCGGCGACCATGAACGTGCCGGCCTCGATGCGATCGGGAATGATCGTGTACTCGCACCCCTTGAGTTCGCTCACGCCCTCGATGGTGATGCGCGGCGTGCCGTGGCCGGTGATTCGCGCGCCGCAGGCATTGAGATAATTGGCAAGATCCACGACCTCAGGCTCGCAGGCGGCGCACTCGATCACGGAGGTGCCATCCGCGAGACATGCCGCCATGAGCACATTGGCCGTTCCGAGGACGGTCGATCCGAACGGGCCGCCGAGGAAGATCTCAGCGCCCTTGAGCCTTTTGGCCTTCAGGTGAATGTCGCCGCCGACCATCTCAATCGTCGCGCCGAGCGCCTCGAGCCCCTGGAGATGCAGGTTGATCGGCCGGTACCCGATGTTGCACCCGCCGGGCAGCGAGACCTGTGCCCGACCGCGCTTGGCGAGCAGCGGCCCCATCACGCAGACGCTGGCCCGCATCTGGCGGACGAGATCGTACTCCGCGTGGCAGTTCATCTCGTCTTCGACCTTCATGCTGATGTTGCCGTTGTCAGCATGGAAGACCTTGACGCCCAGCTTTTCGAGCAGATAGGAAAGTGACCGGATGTCCGTCAGGTCGGGGACCCCCTTCAGGATCGTCTCCCCCTCCGTCAGAATTGCGGCCGCCATGACGGGCAGCGCCGCGTTCTTGGAGCCGCTGATCGGCACGGTACCCTTGAGTCGTTTCCCACCGTTGATAACGAAGCAATCCACTGTCAAAACCCCCGTCGAAGTCGTTCGAGGTCCAGTTTTCTTCCCAGCCTCATCGGCTGAATGTGGGGCGAATTATAAGACCTATTAAGGGCCTGCGGAAGATTCGCAACGTCGCAGGCGCGCGATCCGCTTTTTCAATACTGACGCGCGTGCTCCGCCGACGCGACAGGCCGCACGAACACGCCAAATCAGCGCGGTCGAGACGCCGCTCCTGCTGTGATTTCAGCCCCCAGGGCGGGAGAGTTGCCACCGCCATCCGGGACGCTACCCTACGACGGATGACGCCCCGTGACCGGCGTCGGCCTCGAAAACAGGATGGGAGCTGCGATGGGTTTCAACGAATTCGTACATCACAAGGCGGTGGAACTGGGCAAGGATGTCCTGCGAATGACGAGCGCGTCCGGGTCGGGCCACCCGACCAGTTCGCTCTCCATCATCCACATGGTGACGACGCTCATGTACGACGTCATGCGCCATGATCCCACCGACCCGTGGAACCCGGGCAACGATCGACTCGTCCTCTCCGAGGGCCACGCCGTGCCCGCAGTTTATGCCGCATGGGCCGACCTCGGCGGCATCGTCGGCAAGGACCGGGCTTCCGCCAAAAAGCTCACCCGCGACGCACTGCTCACCCTTCGCGAAACCGACAGCCCGCTCGACGGCCACCCGAACCCGGCCGAGGGCTTCCCGTTCTTTGACGCCGCCACCGGCTCGCTCGGTCAGGGTCTCAGCGTCGGGGCCGGCCTCGGGCTCGCCGCGCGCCAGCGAACCATCAACAAGCAGATTTACGTCATCATCGGCGACGGTGAATCGCGCGAGGGACAGATCTGGGAGGCGATGGATTTCATCGTCGACCACAAGCTGACCAACGTCACCGCCCTCTTCAACTGCAACGGCCAGGGTCAGGCCGACTACGTTTCGTCGCAACAATCCGCCGAAGCGCTGGCCGACAAGGCGAAGGCGTTTGGCTGGCAGGTCGTCACCATCAATGGCCACGATCCTGAAGCGATCCGGTCCGCGCTGGCCAATCCCTCGGCCCGCACAAAGCCGCTGGCGATTATCGCGAAGACGCAAAAAGGCTGGGGCTGCGCGTCGATCAAGGATCGATCCAATCACGGCAAGCCCGTACCGGCCGATCAACTCGACGCGGCCTGCGCCGAGCTCGATGCCACTGGAAAGACGTTGAATGCATCATCCGGCGCGAACGACAAGATCGCACCGAAGGCCCCCGCCGCGGCGGGCGCGTGGGAGCGGAAGACGATCACGCTTCCGAGCTTCGCCGACGCGATGAAGCGCGCCGGGCTCGATGGCGCGGTCGCCAAGGGAAAGGTCGCAACGCGGCGGGCCTACGGCGCGGCGCTGCTCGCCCTGGCCGAGGCAGACCCGCGCGTCGTCGCCCTTGATGGTGACGTGAGCAACTCGACGTTCTCGGAAATGCTCGCCAAAAAGCACCCGGGGCAATTCTTCGAATGCAAGATTGCCGAGCAGAACATGATCTCGGCCGCCGCCGGCATGGCCGCCGCAGGGTACATCCCGTTCGCGAGCACCTTCGCGAAATTCCTTGCCCGCGGCTACGACCAGATCGAAATGGCCCAGATCACCCGGGCCAACATCAAGATTGTCGGTTCGCATGCCGGCGTTTCGCTCGCGGCCGACGGCCCGAGCCAGATGAGCCTGCACGACATCACCTACTTCCGCTCCGCCGCTGATGCCGACAACGGCTCCGGCAAGCCCGCCTGCATCACGTTCCACCCGGCCGACGCCGTCGCGGCTTACCACTGCACGGGGCTGATGGCGAATCTCGACGGCATGTGCTACCTGCGAACGCATCGCCCTGAAGTCGCACTGCTCTACACCCCCGAGACGAAGTTTGAAGTCGGCGGCTCGCATGTGCTGAGTGAAGGCGACGCGATCACGATCGTCTCATCGGGCTACATGGTTCACGTCTGCCGCGAGGCCTTGCAGAAGCTGGCGGCCGCGGGCGTGAAGTGCACGCTGGTCGACGCCTACTGCTTCCCGCTCAATACCGCGCCGATCATGGCCGCGGCGAAGAAAACGGGCGGCCGAATCCTGTGCGTCGAGGACAACTACATCGGCGGCCTTGCGGGCGCACTGGCGGAAGCGGCCGCCTGCGAAGGCGGCGTTCGGGTCGAATCGATGCGTGTCCGCAAGATCCCCAAGAGTGCGAAGACGGCGGAAGACATCATGGAGTACGTCGGGCTGTCGCCGAAGGATATCGAGGCGCGAATCAAGAAAATGGTCCAGTAGTTGCGTCGAGGGACTCATAGATCCTCGGAATGACAGTACGACACGTTTCGAGCATCAGATTCGGCGCCAGAACAGGCGTGTGAATGCCGGGCGATCACTACGAAATCATCGTCGTTCGAATTGCTCCTCCGACTGCGCTTTACCTCTGCAAGACCGAGGCATTCCGGCAGTCCGTCGAATCAGAATTTGGATTCGATTGGACCGGCGCCGGCATGATTCCAACTCTGGCGGATTTCCTTGTTGACGAAGACAGCGGAAAACTCGTGGGCCTCTCCTTCTGGATTCCCGAGGAGTTCGTCGAACCCATGAGCTCACTCTGCCTGCGCGCCGATGCGAGAGTTTGCCATCTCGTTCGATCAAACTCCGAAGCCCGCCCGGTGACCGACTCTGAATCGCCGTCCATGCAGGTAGATATTCGACTCACGCGTACTGAAGGTCGCGTCGAGACGGTCAAAATGGTCCAGGATTTGTCGCTCTGGTACCTGACGAAAGACGGTCCATCGCTCACGGCCATCCAGATGGACAACCTCTGTGAGTTTCTTGACGGCTACAAACTCTCACTGCCTGGGCTCGATGAGATGCGGGAACTTTATTCGACTGTTTCAGTCGAATCCTGAACATCGGCAGACCATACCAGCCGCCGCTTCGACCTTGTCGGTTGGATCCGAGTTTCGAAATCCTGCCTATTTTGAGACATGGGGTGCAACGTGCCTAAGTGGGAACCGATCAAGCCTTCGGTCAATGACGGGGCAGCCGAACTGTAACATTTC
>CALLKH010000034.1 GCA_938008425.1 uncultured Planctomycetaceae bacterium
AGCAGCGACGCGCGGTTGAACTTTGCAAGGATCCTCGCATGAAGGCGGATCTCGAAAAGACCCTCCAGGATTATGAGGAGCGGGCCGACAAGGACGCCTGATTCGGGTCAGCAGATGAATTAAGGCGCCGAATCGTGCGTTGCACTCGGCTCATATGACACATCGAAGAGCGCTCCGGTCGACATCGGCCGGAGCGTTCTTGTTTCGTGTGCCTCGCGCAATCATCAGAACGCGGTCTCGGTCCGACTACTCAGTTCGGTGACGAAGCGGCAAATCAGAGCCGCCCCGTCCTCGGGGCGGTAACGATCGCCGCGCGATTTCAGAGCCGCCCCGTCTCGGGGTGGAGACGATCAACGCGCGAATGCCGTCACGCCGCCGAAATCGCGCCGCAGTCGGGACAGTCGCCGCCCGCGATCCCCTTCAAGTTGCGCCCGCATGGAATGCACGTCGGCAGGCCGATGCGAATCAACCTGCGCCGCAGCGATCGCCGGGTTGGATCAGTCAGCATCGAAATGCGCACAACATCGATCCACCAGATCGCCCACCAGACGAGCAGCCCTCCGAGCACCAGTGCGCCGGTTCTCTGCCAGCCCTCCACACCGAGCCGGTTCACGAGATCTTCCAACCACCAGACAGCCGACACCACGATCGCAATCTGAATCGCCGCGACGCCCAGTTGCACGACGATCGATCCACCCCGCGCGGCATGAATCGCAATTTTTCGACTGGTAGCCGACGGGAATCGGGCGAGGTCGGGAAGCCTGCGTCGCGTGATCTTCTCGCGGGCGTAAAAGGGATCGAGCAGCCAGTGAATCGACATCAGCGTGTAGACGATGACGGGCACGATCGCGAAGAGAATGGCATCGAAGAGCCGCTCGTGCGGCTTGCGGTTTGGCATGGGTGAGATTCTACGAATTCCCGGCCGTCGTGCCGAGTGCGTTTTCCGGCGAAGCGTCGACGCCGAGGTTGACCTGATGAATGCGATCCAGCCGGAGCAGCGACTTGAGCAGAATCCGCAGGGTGTGAAACGCCGTCATATCGATCACGTGGCCGGTGGCGTCGGCCGGTCCGTAGGCAAACCACCGCTCGACGCCGAAATCGCCGGCGCGAACGAACAGGCCGACGCGACCGTCTTCGAATCGGTAACCGCCCCAGTCGGGTTCCTCGAACAGGCTGAACGTCTTGCCCCTGATTCGCCCGTAGATTCGTCGCTCGGGCCAGGTGACATCGATGAAAAAGCCGTCGCGTTGTTCAAACGCCCGCCACGACTCGTAGCTGCCGAAAAAGTTGGGCTTCTTGATGAACGGCCCGTCGTATTCCGGGCAGAAGGTGTCGCAGTTGCCGCAGTCGTTGCAGAAGTCCGCGAAGTTGGCGATCTGGGCGGCCTTCTCGACGGCGATGCGCCGCTTCTCTCCCGGCTTGAGGTCCTCGCCGGCCACCACGTAGTCGTGAAACTCCAGCGACTCCGGCTCGGTTGAATAGACGAAGTTCGCCGCGTTCGGGCAGACCGGGATGCACTTGTCGCAGGTGACGCAGTCGAAGGTCACGAGGTGCGTGCCGATTCGCCTGGGGATCTTGCGGTTGGCATCGGCCCGATAGCGCGGATCGTTTCGAGTCTCCTCGGCCAGCTCGGTGAGATTCGCCGCGGCGGCAAATTCAACCGATTGGGAGGAACCGGCGCCGACATGGCCGCCATTTTTTGCCCGCTGTTCGTGCGTCTTGAGAATCAGTTCGTCGATCGTGCCCGCCCCCAGCTTCTTCATGGTCGAAGACAGGTCGGCGAGATACGGCGGCAGGCGACCGTAGCCGCCGGGGCGCAGCAGGTCGGTGCAGACGGTGATCGGCTTGAATCCGGCGGCGACCAGGCCGACGAAGTTCATGCGATCCACGCCGGCGCTGAACGTCAGCGGCATCGCCGGCCCGACGGCCTTTCGGAACTCGTCCGCGAGGGTCAGTGTGATGACATGGAGCGGCTGGCCGGACAGGTATTGGGTCTTGTACTCCTTCGAAAAGAAATCGCGGTGGTTGGTGACTTCGAGCGTGTTGGAGAACTTGGCCCCAAGCTTTCGGCCGTGTGAGGCGGCGAGCTTTGAAAGGCGGCCGCAGATTTCCAGCGACTCATCAAACAGCAGGCCCGACGTGTAGGCGTGATCGGGCACGCTGATTTCGGTGTAGCCCATCACGTCGTGGAGCAGATGCTCCAGCCGCTGTTTGCCGAGCATCGGTGGGTTCATCTTGATGATGACGTCGCAGTCGAGTTCGGTGATCAGGTAGGCGCAGATTCGCTCGATCTCACCCGCCGGGCAGCCGTGAAACGTGGACAGCGTGATGGAGGTCGACAGGTTGGTCGGATAGTCCAGCTCGCGCAGCGACTTGAAATCGTCGGGGATTTCATCGCGCAGGCGTTCGACCAGATCGCCTGCGTCGCGCATGCGGCGGATGAACGACGTCACCGGCGCCGACTGAATGCCCGCCAGGTCGTAGCCCACGCTGATGTCAAAGATCGTCTCGGTGGATCGACCGACGATCGCGTCGTCGCCGGCGAGGCCGCCGGCGCTCAGCATGTGAATGAGCATCGCCCCGGCCACATACTCGCGCAGCGCCTCAGCGATGCGAAGCTCCTGCGACCACTCGATGTTGTAGCCGACGTTGGTCGCGTCGATGCACGGCCGGCCGATCTTGAGCCGGTCGTTGATCTGGACGGTCTTGAGTTCGAGTATGCGCGAACCCGCGAGCCAGCTCAGCACGAGGTTCTGCGCCATCTGCGTGTGCGGACCGGCGGCCGGTCCGACCGGTGTGCCGGCGGGTCGGTCGTGGAATTGAACACCGAGGTCAGGTGCATCGGCCTCCGGTCGCCACCACTTGCGCCGCGGCAGATGAAAGACGGCGTCCTCGTGCCGGAGTTCGCGGCAGATGCGTCGAACGAGATCGGCGAAAGGCGCGGGGACCAGTTCAGCCATGGGCGATTCAATCCTGAAGTCCGTGACGCGAGCGACTCACCGGGGCGCCGCGTCAATTGCGAAACAGATGACAAGCGCGCGGCCACGACGCGACCATGGGTCACGGGCAGCCCGGCGCATTGTAGCAGAATGCCACCTGTCGCGGGCGTTCGTCAGGATGCGACGCAGCCGAAGATCGCGTCGAACGAGGCGCTGACATCCGGAATCGTCGCGCCGAAGAAGCCGTAGATGTTGTTCGCCAGAAACTGCGGAAGGGCAAAAAAGAGGTCGAGAATGATGCAGAAGAAATTCATGTTTCAAGCTCCCCAGTGTGTCGCGGTATGACCGGGTGAAACACTTTCGCCGGTCCCCGCATGACATGATAAGAGTCTAAGACGATCGCACCGTCATCGTTCATGCACGACCGCACGCCTGCGGCGTCAAAGATTGCAGCCGAAGATCGAGCCGATTCCCAGGGTCAGATCGGGAGCGCTCGCCCCGACCAGTCCGAAGACGAAATCGAGTGCCGCCTGCGGCAATTGAAAGAACGCCGTAACGAGGGTGCAGAATATGCTCATGCCGTTCTCATCGGGACGAATCCGTCACGTCCGGGACCTGCCCGGTTCCAGTACGCCTGATCTAGTATCGACCGACCGCGCCTCGTATCGCCAGCCGGTGGGAACACTGACGATGCGCCATTCAGAGCCGAATCCGACAATGGAATATCAGACGATCTTCGTGATGGCGACCACTCGTGAAATCGCGGCGAGTTTCTCTGGCCCTGGGAACGATTGCGTTGGGAGGGGCTCGACGAGACCCTAGAAGCCGCAGCCAAAGACGTCACCGACGATTGTCAGAATATTGGGAGCTTCGATGTTCAACAGGCTGAAGATCCAGCCGGTGAAGAAGTCAAAAACGCGCTGCGGCGTCGAAAGTGCCAGGTTGATGATAAAACAGATGCCGGTTCCCTGATCCGTCATGGGGAAATCTCCTTTGTTCGCAGGCTGTCATTATATCGGCGGGACGCCCGGCGAGGAACACGAACGGCCGGCGCGGGCGTGAAATTCTTGTGGCGGTTCAGACCATTTTCTTCGGCTATTTCAGCGGGCCGACCGCCGCCTCGACCGCCTTCAAGACGCGCTGGCTGCGAAGCAATTCGATCGAGGCCTGTATATCCTCGCCAAAAAGGCGGTCCTGTTCGGCATGGGGAATCACTTCTCGAATGGTCGCAAGCGCGGTTCGCGGTCCGATCCCCGGCCGGGTGGGCAGCCGATACTCAAGTGCCTGGGCGGCACACATCATCTCGATGGCCAGCACGGTTTCGACGTGATCGAGAATCTGCCAGCACTTCACGGCGCTGGTGGCGCCCATGCTGACATGATCCTCTTGGCCGAGGCTGCTGGGAATGGTATCCACGCAGGCCGGCGTTGACAGAACCTTGCATTCGTTGACGAGCGCCGCCGACGTGTATTGCGGGATCATGAATCCGCTGTTCAGGCCGGTGTCTTTCATGAGGAGAAGGGGCAACCCATCCGGGCCGTGAAGCAGCAGGTATACCCGGCGTTCGGAAATACTGGCCCACTCGGTCAGCGCCATCGCCAGGTGGTCTAGCGCCAGCGCGAGCGGCTCACCGTGAAACAAGCCCCCGCTGACGACGTCGTCGCCGATCAGCACGGGATTGTCCGTGACTGAGTTCATCTCAATTTCAAAGGTGCCGCAGGCATGGCGTAGAACGTCGCGGCACGCGCCGTGCACCACACCCGCGCAACGAAGGCTGTAAGGGTCCTGCACCTTGTCGCAATCGGCGTGCGACGCCAGGATTTCGCTGTCTGCCATGAGTCGGCGAACATTCTCCGACGTCTCACCAATGCCCGGGTGCGGCCGCAGGGCGACGATCGCTTCATGGAACGGGGCGATGCTTCCGCGGAAGGCGTCGAGCGACAGGGTGAGAACGATGTCGGCGTACTTCGCGAGCCGTCTTGCGCGAATGGCGATCGCCGCGGCGTACGCCAGCATGAACTGGGTGCCGTTGATGAGCGCAAGACCATCCTTCGCGCCAAGTTTCACGGGGGCGATTCCAGATTGTTTGAACGCCGCCGCCGCCCCGGTCACGACCCCATCAGACTGAACCTGCCCGCGACCGATGAGCGGCAACACCACGTGTGCCAGCGGCGCCAGGTCGCCGCTCGCGCCGAGTGATCCGCGCGTGGGCACGACCGGCAGCAGGTCATGATTGAGCATGTCCGCCAGGCCGCGAATGCAGTCCGGTTGAACGCCGCTCGCGCCGATCAGGAGTGCGTTGATCTTGAAGAGAAGCATCCACCGCACGATCTCCGGCGGGGCCGGCGGGCCGACGCCGACCGCGTGAGACACGAGCAGGTTCTCCTGAAGAAGATCGAGTTGATCCTGTGAAATTCGCTTATTGCAGAGCTTGCCGAATCCCGTGTTGACCCCGTAGATGACGCGGCCGGACTGGATCGACTTCTCAATTCGGTCCCGGCTGGATCCGGCACGTTGCCATGCCGACTCGGGAATTTCGACGCGGATCGGCCGTCCCAGATGCGGATCAAGCGTCTCCAGGCTTAGCGGTGAATCCAGCCGCAGTGATGCGGGGCCGTCGGACGAAATAATCTGGCGTCTGGTCATCAATTCAGAGTATAAGTTCGGCCTCGATTGCCAACCAGATGCGGCGTTGGCATTGAAGACCGGTGCCGATTACGATGGCCGGCGGCTGTCTTGACAGCGCCGCCGGTGGCGGATAAGCGTTATGGTGATTTGCGGCCTCTTTGAGGTCGGTTTTTTGCTCTGCTGGCGGTACATGGTCCTCAGCGCATTCTCGTAGTCCGTTTGCGTGTTGAAATAGGAGTTGGTTCGATGATGTGCTTGTCCTCGATCTTGGCCCAGGATGACAGTGGCGTGTTCGTAATGGAATGGTACAGCTGGGTCGGTCTGGCGTTGATTCCGATCCTCCTCTTCGGCTACAAAATGTATAAAGATAAGACGATGTCGTAAGCTAACCCGCCCGCCGGCCACTCGTATTCACCCCGATATTGTGTGATGAGCGTTGACGCGCGCCCCCTTGAGGCTGCGCGGTCGCGGCATCATGCGCTCTCGTTGTGCTCGAATCGTGCGAGTGGGCAGCCCTCGCACTTCGGCTTCGGCCCGCAATGCCGCTTTCCCACCTCGACGATCAGGGCGTGATACTCATTGAAGAGCGATTGCTCCGGCGGCAGGCTCGACTCGAATAACGACTTCAGCTGTTCATAATCATGATCGCGTGCGATAAGGCCATGGCGTCGCGCCATGCGCCCGGTGTACGCATCGACAACAAACGTCGGCCGGCCCAGCGCGTAGAGAAGAATGGAGTCCGCCGTTTCAGGGCCGATGCCGTTCACCGAAAGCAATTCATCGCGCAACTGACTCGTCGAAACCTGAGCGGCGTTCTCCAGGTCTTCGTCGTAATGGGTCCAAAGCCAGCGAACAAAATTCATTAGCCGCTTCGCCTTGAGGTTGTGATAGCCGGCCGACCTGATCAGCGGCGCTAGATCGGACTCCGTGACTGTTCGAAGTTTCTTCCAGTCGATCAGCCGATGGTTCTTCAACGAGTCAATCGCCTTCTCGACATTCTTCCAGTTCGTATTCTGGGTCAGGATCGCGCCGATGACGATTTCCGTCGCCGATTCGCCGGGCCACCAGTGGCGCGGACCGTAGGTTCGATAGAGGGCGTCAAAGATTCGGCGGACGCGCAGCCGCACGGCACGAGAGGCAATCGGATCTTCGCCACGAGATGTACGGTTGCGTGGATTCATGGAAGGCGATAAGAATCTAGTCGGATTGAGCCAATCCTGAAAGGCGGCGCGAGCGACGTCGCCGGGGCCAGATGGATCGAAATGCCCAGACTTCGCAAACGTCAGAAGGCGCCCAGGACCCAGACTCGCCGGAAGCGCCGCACCAAGGCGCCGCTTTCCGACGCCTACCGGGACGTCACCCATCGCCCGCTTCAATGCCTCGTATTTCTCCTTCCGATGGTCATCGCCTATGAAGTCGGGATGGCGCTGACGTTTGGGGATCGGGTTCGCGGTGAAGGCCCGACGCTGGCGGCGGAGCAGCTGTTTTACTGGTTCTTCGGTCTGTTCGGCGGCACCGGCGTGTTTCTGCCGGGTGCGCTGCTGATCGCAGTGCTACTGGGTTGGCACATCGCAAGTCGCAATCCGTGGAAGGTGCAGTTGCCGCCCCTCGCCGGCATGGCCGGCGAGAGCGTGCTCTGGGCGATTCCGCTCCTGTTTCTGCATGGTCGCCTGGTTTCCCTTCAGGCGACGGGCCAGATGGTTCCCGTCGTGCTCCCCGAAGGACCGCCGCGCGCGATCCAGGAATTGCTGCTCAGCGTCGGCGCCGGAATCTACGAGGAGTTGCTCTTCAGGCTGATTATCATCGGCCTCTTGAATCTTCTACTGGTGGACATCTGTGGCATGAAGCAGGTTGCCGGCGTTGCGGCGGCCGTCATCGTGTCGTCGCTGCTCTTTGCGCTGCATCACTATCCGCCGATCGGTAACGACGTGTGGTCCGCGAGTGAATTCGCTTTTCGCGCGGCGGCGGGGGCCTACCTTGCCGCGGTCTTTGTCTTGCGCGGATTCGGATTGGCCGTGGGATGCCACACGATGTATGACGTCTTCGCATTTCTGGCGAGTTAACGGCCCGGCCGATGGGATTCCGCGCGCGATCACATCTATGGCTGCGCGGGCGAAGGCCGTCACGAGACGATGGGTCTTGAATTCTGAAATGTGAAGAGGCTTGATCGGCGCTCGGTCATCCGTCGCTCGGCCGGCTGGCGGCCTGCCGGGCCCGCCGAAGCTTGGTCTTGGCAAGATCGTCGGCGGGGGCGATCAGGTCGGGAATCGCCTTTTCGTACAGCCGTATCGCCTCGGCGGAGTTGCCGGCCTCGAGTTCCCGATCGGCGTTGGCGACCAGTTGAGCGGCATCAAATGCGGTTGCAAGACCGGTCAGCTTGGCGCGAGCCTGCCGGTTGAGAGGATGCTTCCAAAGCGCTGATTCCAGCTTGTTCTTGGCCTGAATGAGATCGCCGGACCGGATGAGCTCCCGGGCCTCGGTGTAGAGTCGCATCGACGAGGCGACGCGCAGTTTCTGTTCGACGTCGTCGTTGGGATCGATCGCGTTTGCAGACTGGTAAGCGCTCTCGGCTGCCATGAAGTCGCGCTCACGCATGGCCTTGTCGCCGCGAATCATCCAATCGTATCGGGTTTTCGCATCGGCGATGTCCTGACGAAGCTGCCGCGTCGCGGTGGTGACGCGAATCGTCTGGGCATCGCGGCAGGCGAGCATGGCGGACTCAAAATCGTTTTCCCCCAGGGCCTTCCGCGCGCGTTCAAGGGCGGCCGCGTAGTCGCGATCGTCCTTCTCCTGCTGGATTTTGTCTTTCAGCGTCTTGGGATCCAGCCCGGCCAGCCTGGCATTTTCTTCGAAGGGTTCGACTCTCATCTCCGCGTCGACGAATCGACCGGCCTCGGCGGCGGCTACGCCTTCCGAGCCCAGTTTGAGGGCCGACTCTTTGGCCTCGAATCGGGTGCGAAGGAGCTGTAGCGCCGCGGTATCGGCCCCGCGCTTCCCGGCTTCGTCCAATTCCGCCTTGACGATATCGAACTGATTTCGCGCGAGGGCCTTTTGCGCTCGAATGAGCCCCAAATGGGTCTCGGCGTCCCTCACTTCCGTGGGATACTTTTGGGCGTCCGTAGCCGTCACCGACGCCTCAAGGAACTTCGCCTCAGCCTTCGCGAAGTCCTCATCGAGCAGTGCCTGCCGGCCGTCACGCAAGAGCGACTGGAGGGCCAACTGCTGCGTTGGTCGATAAACCTGTGTCCAGAAGTAATTTCCACCCAGCCATGCCGACGCCAGTAACAACAGCGCGGAAGCGACCGGGATCATCCACTGCCGACGACGTCGCGGTGGCTCCTCGACCGGATCCGGTGAGGGAATCGTCTTTGGTGCAGACTCCACGCGGACCTTCTTGATCGATGTGACGCGGCGGGGCGTCGCCGGCCTTTGGACTTCATCGGTTCGCGGCGGGGCACTGAGAATCGCGGCGGGCTGTCGATGCACGGTTCGGGCGGCCGCGGGTGTGGATTTGCGTACGGGCCTCGGCGGTTCGAGACGCCGAGGGTGTTCGCCCGCGCTGACGCTTTGGGTGGTGGTGGAATTCTCGGCCTTGACGAGTCCGAGCAGCGATTGGGGCTGTCGGCCGTCGATCGGCGCCGCGGTGCTCGTCGTTCCGAGCAGTCTGGGGCCTGAATCGACCAGTTGCGGAGCGGCCGCGCCGGAAATCGCCGGGGCGACGTTGGCCCGCGCGTTATTAAACTTGCGAATGATGTCCTGAAGCACTTCGTCCATGGTGGCGAATCGTTCGTCGACATCCTTCGTGGTCATTCTGTGCAGAATGGCGGCCAGCGCCGGCGGCACCGACGGATTGAGCACCGTGGCATTCGGCAGCATCAGGCTGAGATCCGTGTGCCATGCCCGCCAGAAATCGGCGGCAGTCGGCCAGCTTCTCGATGAGGCCGCGAAATGAGAATGCAGCGCCCGGCGTCCCACGGTCACCTCGTAGATCGTGAAGCCGAGGGAGTAGATGTCCACGCGATCGTCATGCGGCATGCCCAGTTGAAGCTCGGGTGCGGCGTACTTGGAGGTCATGACCGGCGGAGGCGTGTGATCGCCTTCGTGGGTGGCGCTCGAAAAGTTTGCGATTCGAACCTGGCCGTTGGGGCACAGCAGAAGATTGGCCGGCTGCATGTCGCGGTGAACGATTTTTCTTGAGTGCAACGCCCGAAGCCCGAGCCCGGCATACTTGAGAATTCGCAGCGCATCGGCGAGTCCCACCTGCCGTTTGGAGATGAGCACATCGAGCCAGTCGCCGGGGGTGAACTCCTCGACAATGAATAGACCCTGTTCGTCGCCGATCAGTTCATGAATACCGATAACGTTTCTTGCGTCCTTCGGCACGCGGGCCAGGAGCTGTGCTTCGCGCCGGAAGTCGCCGCAGGCAAGGGGGTCGTCGAGGAGCCCCGGATTCATCTGCTTGATCACCACCAGGCGATCGAGCATCGAATCCCGGGCCTTGTAAACGATGGCGTGGTGAAGCGTTCGGACGCGGTCCAGAATTCGGTATTTGCCGAGACCGCTGCCGAAGGGAATTCCGCGCGTGCCTGTGAGCTGGCTTTGCGGAGAAACCGGAACCTGCTCACGATGACCCTCGTGTGAGATCTCGGCCTTCTTTTCGTTCCAGAATTCCGACATAGACGCTGATCGGAACGTTAATCACGTCCCGTCCCCCAATTGTGTCACCAGGCGATTCGACCCTTGGATCGCCCGGGAGCCGGTTCAGCGGACGGCACACAGGCCGGGCGCTGAACGCACTGCTAGAATCAAACTTCGTAAGGGCTTAGGCGCCTAAGCGCTGCGGCGAGGAAATCCCCATTTACCCTTGGAACATTGTACGCCGCCTGCGTTGCCGGAGTCCAGCATACCCGTGGCATAATGACGCAAGTCAGGCCGTGATAACCGCGTTGAGGAATCGCTTTATCAGCCCTAACATACACCCATCATGAAATTGACTGTCCCACATGTACTCAGTTTGACACTCCGCGCTGCCGTCCCGTTGGCCCTCATTATCGCACTCGGACGCCCGTCTGCCCATGGGGTATTCGCCCAAGGCTACGGCGGTCCTGCCCGGGTGGAGGTGGCGCCGGCCGAAGAACGATGGGTTGCGCCGACCATCCAACTCGTCGGATCGATTATGCCGCAGCGGCGATCATTGATCGCGTCCGAAGTAGAGGGCCTCGTCGAGCAGCTTCCTGTGGAGGTGGGCGATTCGGTCAGGAAGGGCGACCTTCTCTGCAAGTTTCGCAACGTGCCGCAGCGATTCGCACGTGACGAGGCTGCCGCCCGGGTCGCCGAACTGGCCGCCGCGACGGAGGTCGTCAAAGCCGATCTGAAGCGATGGGAATACGAGCACGAGCGCACTACGCGCCTGCTCGGGATGGGGCAGGGCGCAGAAAAGGAATCCATCGACGCGACGGCCAGTTACGAATCCGGCAAGGCTCGCTTGGTTCAGGCTGAGGCGTCGCTCCGTGCCGCCGAGGCGGTGCTCGCACGGCTCGAGGATGAACTGGAGCGAACCGAAGTTCGTGCTCCTTTCGACGGGCATGTCGTGTCGAAGATGACGGAGGTCGGTTCGTGGATTGACAAGGGTGGGCCCGTCGTCGAATTGATCGATCTGACGACCGCCCGAATTCGTCTCAACGTTCCGGAGTCCTGCATTGCATACAACGCAGTCGGCACGGAGTCGGTCGTTTCAGTTGACGCGCTGGCCCGGGAGTTTTCCGGGCGCGTGGCGCGCACGGTGCCGGACGGCGACCTCCAGGCTCGAACGTTTCCGGTGGACGTGGACATCCCCAACGAGGACGCCGTCCTCAAGGCTGGAATGTTTGCGCGAGGCAGCGTTCCCTCCGGGCCGGCCGATCAGCACATCGTCGTGCCAAAAAACGCCATCGTCACACGCGGACCGTTCAGTTACCTCTTCGTCGTTAGAATGAATGCCGAGGGAAATCAGGCGGAGATGATCAAGGTCAGGATTGTTTCTGAATTGCTCGACTCCGTGGCGGTTGATACCGAGGGTCTGGCCCCCGGCGACAGCGTGGTCGTTCGCGGCAATGAGGGCATGTTCGGTCCCGGCCCGGTCATTATCATGTCATCGGAGGTGACGTCCCAGGGCCAGGACACGAAGCGAAATGCCGGCGCGACGAGCCGGCCCGCGCTGGAATCGCCGCTGGCTGCGCCGACACCTTCCGACGCCCCTTCGTCTCGTTTGAGCACGCCCTCTGAAGGCGGCGAGCCTTCCGTCAAGAAAGTCCAAGGCTGATCCATGCGGCTTGTTGATCACTTTATTCAGAACCCGGTCAAGGTGGCCGTCGGTGTGATCCTTCTGGTTCTATTCGGAACCCTGACGATCATTCCGCCGTCGATCGCGCCTTCGCCGCTTCGCGCCCCGGTCCAGCTGACGCCGAACACCGATGAGCCCATCGTGACGGTGTCGACGACATGGGAGGGCGCCGCGCCGGAGGAGGTCGAGCGTGAAATCCTCGAAAAGCAGGAGGACATGCTGAAGGCCGTTAACAACTTGAAGAAAATGACGGGCACCGCCACGCAGGGCGCCGCGTCGATCGAGTTGGAATTCGAGGTCGGCACCAACCAGGATGTCGCGAAGCAGGACGTGTCAGACGCGCTGCGCCAGGTGAAGTACCAGATTCCGCAGAACGAATTCGACAATCCAACGGTCAAGAGCGGCCGCGAGTTCGGCGAGGAGGCGATCGCGTGGATGATCCTGTCCAGTGATCGTGAGGACCTCTACGTTCCCGATCTGTACACCTTCGTCTGGGAGTATGTGAAGCCGTTTCTTGTGCGAGTCGATGGCATCTCGTCGGTGTCCGTATTTGGCGGACGCGAGCGCGAGAT
>CALLKH010000035.1 GCA_938008425.1 uncultured Planctomycetaceae bacterium
AAGATCGGCGTGGCGAAGGCGGGGACGATGACGCCGGTGATGACGTTGAAGAACAGGTCGATCAACGCGAAGGCAAGGTCAATGAAGGCAAACTGAAACTGGTTGTCCGGCGTGGTTGGATCCATGGTGAAACTCCGTGCGGCAACGCGAGGCCTTCGGCGGCCGAAGACGAGCCCGGCAACCGTGTCATTCCATTACTGATACTATCGGTTCGACGGACGATTGCACCCGAAAGCGAGGCAGATCCGTTCCGGCGGTCCGCCCGCCGGTGGACTGAAGCCGGCGAAGATCGTCGAATCCCGGAGATTTCGGCCCTTTCAATAATTTCGATAGGTTTCATTCGAGCGGCCGCGAAACTGGTCCGGGGTTCACCATTCCTTATAATCTTGCCGAACGACCGCCGTCCGACGCCGGATCGCCCGGCACGGCCGTCGAAGTGAGCAATCATGAACCTCGACACATCCTCAGACGCCGTGCGTCGAACCGCGACACACACCCTCGGCGTTGTCTCTTATTTGAATTCGCGGCCGCTCTATGAGCACCTTCGAGATGATCCGACGGTGGCGCTTCAGCCGGCCGTACCGGCGGACCTGATCGGCATGCTCGATCGGCAGGCGTGCGACGTCGCGCTGATTCCGGTGGTCGATTACTGGCGCAACCGGGAACGACTCGATCGCGTCAGCGATTCGTGCATCGCCAGCGACGGCGAGACGATGACCGTGCGCGTCTTCAGCAAGCGGCCGCCGGAGAAGGTCACGCGGCTGCATGTCGATGGCGATTCGCATACGTCCGTCGTGCTCGCGCAGGTTGTCTGGCGGGAGCTGTATGGCCGCACGCTGGAGCTCGCCCCGTGGGATCGGCGCAACCCCGGCAGCCTCGACGACGTCGACGCGCTGCTTCTCATCGGCGACAAGGTGGTGACCGGCCAGCCGATCGGCTTCGGGTTTGAGGTCGACCTCGGCGCGGCGTGGAAGTATGCGACGAATCTGCCGTTCGTCTTCGCGGCGTGGTACGGCGCGAAGGGGCGGGACTTCGGCGACGTCGCCCGCGCGCTGTCAGCCGCGCGCGATCGCGGCGAGGCCGATGCCGAGCGGATCGCCCGAACCTGGGGGCCGGTGCACGGCTGGCCGGAGGCGATGGCGATTCAGTATCTCACGCAGTCGCTGAAGTTTCGCATCACCGAGCCGATGCGCCACGGCATGGAGCGATTCTTCGAACTCGGCGTTCAGTACGGGCTACTGCCATGACGGCGACACTCACATCCCATCAGGGCGCCCGTCTGACGGTCGACGACCTGCGATCGATGTACCTCGACTGCTCGATCCATGAACTGGGGAGCCGTGCGTTTGAGGTCACCGAGCGCCTGCATCCCGAGGACTATCGCACCTACGTCGTCGATCGAAATATCAACTACGCCAACTGGTGCACCGCCAAGTGCATCTTCTGCAACTTCAAGGCCGATCCGCCCGAAATGAAGAGCGGCCGGACCGATCTGCCCGCGGGCTACACGCTGACCTACGACCAGATCGGCGCGAAGATCGACGAACTCGTCGCGATCGGCGGCACGCAGATTCTCATGCAGGGCGGCCTCGTACCGAAGGACGGCGAGAGCGGTCTTTCGTTCGACTGGTACCTCGACCTGATGCGCTTCATCAAGCGGAACTGGCCGAAGGTGCATATTCACGCCTTCAGCCCGCCGGAGATTTTCGGCTTTCACCAGATTTTCAACCTGTCGATCCACGAGGTGCTCGTGCGCCTGCAGGAAGCCGGGCTCGACAGCGTTCCCGGCGGCGGAGGCGAGATTCTGTCGGACCGGGTCCGCGACAAGATCGGCCAGGGCAAGACGCTGACGCACGAATGGCTCGAGGTGATGCGGCAGTGCCACATTCTCGGCATGAAGACGAGCTGCACCATGATGTTCGGCCACATCGAGACGCTCGACGAGCGCCTTCAGCATCTGCGGCTGCTTCGTGAATTGCAGGATGAATCGCTGGCCCGCGGCAACGGCGGCGGCTTCAGTGCGTACATCTGCTGGACGTTTCAGCCGGATAATACGCCGCTGGGAAGGATGAAGAAGTTGCCGATTGGGGAAGGGGCCGAGGGGCCAAGGGGCCGAGGGGCCGTGGGTTCAAGAGAAGAGGGATGGCGGTCGAGCGGCCGAGACAACGCCTGCGACGGACAGGTTGGAAACCCGTCCCACAACACACCGGTTGGAAACCGGTGCCACAGTGAATTAACCCAATCGCGAAATCGCCAGATCGCCAAATCGCCAGATCAATCTCCCCGTCCGCTCGACGACGGCAAGC
>CALLKH010000036.1 GCA_938008425.1 uncultured Planctomycetaceae bacterium
ATCCTCGATCGCCTCCAGCGTAAACCTCAGCTCCGCATGGCCGTCAAACTCGAAGTATTCAATCTGAAACTCGTGCTCTGCGTCCTCTGGGAACGTGACTTCCGCGACGTCCTCTTTCGGCACATGCCGCGTCCAGTTGTCGATGATCCGCTCGCCGTCGACATACACACGCACGCCGTCGTCCGACGTCACGCGAACCCGCCATCGCCCGGCCGGCAGATGCACCTTGCTCCGCGACACCACGGCAAATTGATCCTTCGGCCCGTCGGCCGTCGGGCCGCGCGAGCTCCATTTAAAGTCAATCTGCTCCGTGTTGGCCTCGTGAAACGGAGTCCCCGCGACAATCCGCGCCCACTTTTCATCGCCGTCGCGCGGATCATGGTCCGCGGCCCACGCGTAAAAAGTGGTATGCCATAACATGGGCACCAGAATCCCGGAAAACTCGTGCTGCGCGCTCGCTCCAGTCCGGAGCTGGACACGATACGGCACCGCGCCATCGGCCGCGTTCTTCACGGCGATCTCTACCAGCGCCGGCGTCGTGCCCGATGCAGGAGTGAGGACGAGATCGCCCGAAAGGACGTGCAGTCCGAAGATTTCGTTGTAGGTGGGAATCTGAATGTATGCCTTGCCGCCATGGTTGAAGAGGCGGGGGCCGGAATGGGGATCATGCGTCTCGTAGTCGCACGGTCCCCATTCACCGACGACAATCCGCTCACGGCCGGCCGGAACCCCCCAATCGCCAGACCTGATTCGCCCGTTGTAGGGCCGCACCGTCCGCCTGGTTTTCCACGCATCGAATTTGCGTAACTGGCCTTCCGTCGCAAGCATCTCCAGGTGTTCCATCAACTCCGCATGAGCCTCCATGCCACAATCGCGATAGAGTTGTGCGCGGAATAACTCGCCGGTCTTGCTCTCCAACTCGCTCGGCCCCATCAGCGTGACGGCGGAAGAAAACCGATTGTCGCCGCCGGGCATCGGGTGCGGCGTCTGGTTTTCAATAGTCCCGCCACCGACATGATTCCCTGAAAACTCCGGCGGCCGCTCCTTGCCCTCCGCCTTCATGGCCGTATCGCAGTCTGTCATGCGATTCTCGGTCACCGCGGCGTTGTTGGATTCAATGGTGTGAACGCCGAGCCGGCAATCATGCAGATGATTCCGCCGAATCACCTCGTTCTCTGATGCCGTGCCATATTTCTTGCAATAAGCCAGTTCAAAGAGGTGGGGATCCTCGTCCCACCAGATTTTGATCCCGGTCTTCGCCATCCAGATCTTATTGTCCTCGATCAGATTTCCCTGCCCGTGTTCGATGGAAACACCGGTGGGGCAGTACATGATCACATTCATAAACACCGTGGTATTGCGCGAGTATCCGGCCCAGACGCCATTATGGCAGCCGATCAAAACGTTGCGAAGAAACGCGTTCCGATCGGAGAACGTCGCCTCAATCCCGTGCATGACGGCGTGCGAGAAATCATTCTCGAAGACCATGTTGCGGTTGCACCCGCCCTCGCCGGTCTCCTTCAGTGTGTCATTGCCCGCGAAGATGAAGAGCCCGTCGCCGCCGTGCGTCACCGAGTTGTGGGCGATGACGTTCTCAGAGCACTGCTCGAACAAGAGAATGCCCGCCGAGTCCTGGCCGCGCTCGTAGTGGCCGTGGCTGTAACCCCGCACGCAATAGTCGAACCGATTGTCGACGATCAGGTTCCGGCTCGATCGCCACAGGGCAAGACCCCAACCCGAGAGAAAGGACATGTCGTTTGCCTCGACATGGGCGTCGCTGGTCGAGGCGAGGCAGATTCCATTCTGCCCGCGCCGCGCACGGTTGCCGATGATCCGCGCGCCGTCGCATCGCAGCACGTAAATCCCCGCGCCGTAGCGAAGCCACTCGTTCTGATCATTCTTGTGCGGGAAAATCCAGTCGCTGTACGACTCGCGAAAGGGCGTGCTCAAAAGGCGCTGGCGGTAATTGTCCGAGACGTCACAATTCTCGATGACCAGCCCCGTTGCGTCCTCCGCGTAGATGCCGACCTTAAAGCCGCGCACCTTCGCATTGCGGATCGTCACATTCTTCGCCCCGCGGACCACGATCCCGCGCCCGACGAGCAGATCGGGGGCCGTTTCGCCCGCCGCCCCCTCGATCACGCCGCCGCGAAGATCAAGCGTCACGCCGTCGCGATCGATCACCACGGCGCCGTCATCCGTGGGAGTTGGCATCTTGACGTGCGACGCCTTGAAAGCTGCGCCGCGTTCGACCCGAAGAGGCTCGGTCACCGTCAGCGTGATCGGCCGCGCGTCGGGCGAGGCGCAGCCGACGACGGCCGCCATCGTTCCCAGCATAAGAACAATGGCGACGCACCGACCAACGCGCAAACAGGAACTGGGTGAAAGATCGCGAATCAGAACAGGAGCCTCCCTCAACCGATTGTAACAGACGAACGCGACCGGCTGAAACCTTGCGGGCATGCCTTCGCATCGGCCGGAAAGATTTCGAATCGTCAATGATCGGCCGAGTGCGTCGCGCCCGATCGGGACTTCCCGATTGCTTTTCCCCAACCGCCATCCCGTTGCAGGTTTCCGCCGTTGGCCGTACAAAACAAGCGTCTGGACGCCGCAGGCCGCGATTCTCTCCGTAAGGTCGAACCGCATGCCCGTCTCCCAGAGTGGCCCGGCCAAGCCGTCGCCCCAGACCCGCAGGGCCCGTAGCTCAATTGGTTAGAGCAGGGGACTCATAATCTCCGGGTTCCCGGTTCGAGTCCGGGCGGGCCCACATTTGTAAGTGCCGTTTCGTTGTCAGTGCCATTCCTGACCCCTCTGGGGCCATCAGAATAGGGTTTTCCCTCATCTTCCGATTGCCCCAGACTACCACTGACAGGGGCTGAGTGCAGCGCCTGTGCAGCGCGCGTCGCCCGGTCGAAGTCCTCATCCCGCACCGTGAGGTAGTGGCCGGCCGCGACTTTGACCGAGTGCCCCATCCATGCCGACGAAACGTGAACCGGGTAAAGCGCCGCCAATTCGGTCGCTCGCGTTGCTCGCAAATTGACCCAGAGCTTTGGCCAGGGGACGAGGCCGGCGCGTCGGATGATCTTGGCGAGCTGGGTCCGGATGTTCTGCGTCGGGTCCCGGTAGCGATTGATGATCCACTCCGTACCCTCGGATGCCGCGTGGTACAGCGCTTCCAGCGCCGCCCTGAGTTCGGGAAACAGGGGAATGAACCGCTCCGCCCCGTGCTCGTGGTGCTCGGTCTTCGGGCTCGTGACGTGAAGCCGGCCGCGTTCCCAATCCACGTCGCCCCAACGCAACGCGAAGGCCTCTGACGGGATTCTGAGCCCGCCCCAGCGAGCCAGGGCGAAGAGCGTCCGCCATTCGGCGTCCGGACATGCCGCCATGACCTTGGCCGCTTCCTCGGGCGTGACGATGTATCGTCGTTTCACGTTGCCTTTGACCGCCACCGTGAGATGCTCGGCCGGGTTCGATTGAATCAGGCGCTTCCGCATGGCCGCGCGGAAATACTGACGGGCGATGCCGCAACGCCGGCGAACGGTGTTTTCGGCAAGGCCTTGATCGCCGATCAGCCATTGCCGCCAGTCGTCCATGTCGCCCGGTGTGATCGAATCAAGCTCTCGCGCCGTTCCGAAGTATTCGACGAGACAGCGCTTCGTGTGACCCAGTACCGTCAGCGTCGATGCCTTCACGTCACGCCGGCCGTTGACGTAGCCGCTCAGGAAAGCGCCCAGCGTCGCCGCGTGCTTTTCGGTGGGATCCACGACGCCCGCGTGCTCGAGCTGCCGGCGAAAGTCATCGCCTACGCCGTCAAGCCAACCGGCCGTGAGTCGGTCGATTTGTCGGTTAAGGCGCCGCGCGTCAAGTGCATCCTCGATTCGCGCCTTGACCTCGGCCGCGTTGCGTTCGGAGATCGCGCCGAGTCCGATCGTCTTGCGCGTTCCGTCCGCGTGCTTCACCTGGATCATTGCGACGCGATCGCCGTTCTTGCCTTTCCGCCACTGCAAAGATGCCATTGAACTGACCTCGGGGGTAGGGTTTCGGTGCTCATTGCGGCCGCGTCGGCTGCCAGCTCGTCACCGACAGCCGACGCGTCGACCTTACGGACCGTTTGGTCAACGGGCATGCGCTGCGATTGAATCAAGCGTCTTGGCGAACGTTTCGAGTGTCTCGACCGGAACGGCCTCGCCCCATGCCCGGTAATTGATCAGTGTTATCGCAGAGGCCTTGCGGCGGGTTTCTTTATCGCGACTCCATGCCTCCGCATCGAGACGCTCATTGAATAGTGCATCTACACCGACCCGATTTAGGCGGGTTTGCATTTTCATGCCGTCGACCGCTCGTTCGATAAGTGAAATCTCGGCATCCGTCAGACCGTGCATCGACTTCGCAATCCGCTC
>CALLKH010000037.1 GCA_938008425.1 uncultured Planctomycetaceae bacterium
GGCTGCTCCTTCGCTATTTCGACAAGGGTATGAATGCGTACTTCGTCATTTTCACGCTGTCGACGCTCGGTCGGGCAGCGAGCCTGTTGCTGCTTCGACGGGTGGCGATCGATCGCGCCCATCCCGTTCCGATGCTGATTCGCAATCTCACGGTGCGGCCGTCGGGCGGATCGGTCGATCGGCCGATCCTGACGAGCATTGATGACGAGACGCGATCCGCGTCGCGCCGGGACTTGTTCGCGGACTCGCAGACCTCTCTGCTGGGCGACGAGGAACTGAATTGAGGTCCGAATATCTTTGAGCGCGATTTGTTCGCGACCGCTAATAGGGATCGCGCCGAATTGAGTTCGCAGGATCAATCTCCGAAAACATGTCTGTGGACCGCATTCCATTGAACCGGTGCGGATGGCGGCGTAGAATGGCAGAAGCACGGGGCCATGGAATGTCGATATGAGGCCTCGTGGAGCGTCACGGCTGATCCGGCCGCGTCGCGTGATGCCGATCGTGTTGAACTCGGCCGCCGGTAGTGCGGCCGTTCGGGCGAAAGGGTGGCACCCGTGATTGACACGGTGCCGCGTTTCATCGCAACGTCAGTCCTCCACCTGATGAGATGCGAGTAATAGCGAGGGTGAATCCATGGATGCCGAAGGCGGAATTCTGAGGCCGTTGATTGAGATCTTCTTCACGTTGTTCCCGACGGGGTACTTCCTGCAGATTCTCGATGTGATTGCAGCGCTGATTACCGGCGGCTTGCAGTTGCTGGGAATCGATGTGAACGTGGTCGGTTTCTAACCGGCGGTCGTCCTGTGGTTCGCGATTCGGTGCGCGCGGCGACGTGGCCGGCGCCTGTATAGACGGGTTGACGCTTCGGCGATCAACCGTGCGAGGTAACGCTCATGTTTCGATTGAATCGAGTTCTGAATTCGAACAAGTGCAAGGTTCTCTCGCTGTTCATTCTGGCTTGTCTCCCGCTTCTGACGGGATGCGTGGCCGAACTGAGCGCGATCACCTTCGGCAGCGTGTTCTTTCTCGATCTGGCGCTGACCCCGGTGCGTTCGCTGCTCGGCGCGCTGGCGCTGGACCTCGTCAACACGCTTTGATGTTGAGGTCGGTCTGACGGTCGCGCCGGACGGCGCGCGTCGTTCGATCATTATCGGCCATCCTCGCGGCTGGTACCTGTTCATGAAATGAAAGCGGGCGCATCGATTGAATCGATGCGCCCGCTTTTTCAATTCCAGGGGGTCGCGCCATTGCGCTCAACCGGCGTCAGTCCTTATTCGAACTCGGGATTCGCACGGCCAGAATCACCGACTCGCCGGGGTCCCATCCGCTCGGCGCGCTGCCGAGGACGAGGAATTCATCGCGATTGCTGGTCAGCGTGGTGCGGAGCATGAATCTCGGGCCGGGCTTGCCCTCGGCATCGATGAGTCGCAACTCGCTGATGATCGAGAAAGTCATCGGGCCGGTCGGCGTGCCCGTCTCCATCTTGCCGTTGATTAGAATGTCGGCCCGTTTGCCGACGCCCCCGCTGAGCTCAAACGCCTTGTCCTGCGTGACGACCGTCGCCATTCGTGCCAGGTACTCAATCGACCCGAATCGCGTGAGTTCGTCGGCAACGGCCCTGAGGTCCTCGGGCGTATCGAGCTTTTCGCGCGACGGCCCGGCTGCCTTGGCGCTGCCGAGGAAGAAGACAAACTCCACTTCGCACGACACCAGCGGCTGGTCGAGGCCGGCGATGACCTTTTTGACGCGGTCGTTTTCTGCGGCAGTGCCGTCGAGGAGGATCATCGATCGCGCTGAATCGGCCGAGAAGTTCAGGCTATTGCGCAAGCTGGTCTGACTGAGCTGCACGACGATGTCGCGCGGGTCGCGGTTGACGATTTGAATAATTTCGAGACGGCCTTCTTCTGCGGTCCGGGTGGCGGGGTTGTCGAGTGTACTGATGAAATGTTCAACGTGCCCGACTAGATCCTCCGGTCCGACGAAGATCAAACTTTGGGTGCGATCATCCGGCGTCGTGACTTCGCCGAATTGCTGGTTGATGATGCGCGAAACGGTGGAAAGCGATGCATACTTGATGGGGAAGACCAGGATTCTTGAATCGGGAATCTGCGCCGAATCGGGCAGGGCGGCCGTTCGAGTCTGTCGCCCTACATTGGAAGAGCGGTCGCCGGCCGGCTCAGTTCCGGCGCGCCTGCCGCCGTGAACGGTCGAGGGAGATTGCTTCGAGGCCGGCGGCGGCTCCTGGTTCGCCTGGGCCAAAATGGCGGGGAATACCGACGAAACCGCATCCGGCGACGGATCGACCGCGGCATCCCATGTGAGTGGAAGAAGTGTTGAGAGTATGGAAAGGCTGAGAGAGATCATCATTCGACTCCTTATCGGCTTAAGTTCTCTTCAAGAGACTGTTCGTTCATGAAAGTCGCACCCGGGTTGTTGTCATCATTCGATTCGGCTTCGGCCGGGTCCGTCGGCGCCGACGGGCGGTCGTAGATCCAGACCAAATGAATTCTCGGATTCTGCGTTTCCATTCGCACCGGCATCCGGTTAGCGCCGACATCGATGACCGGTCTGGATTCCGGAATCGCGACCGGGGGTTCGATTTCGGCCACTTCGATGACGGCGCCCGGACCTTCCGATATGTGCTCCACAAGTTGGGGCGATCGCGACGATCTTGCGAATTGCATCGCCGCGATGAGGGTTCCGACGGCGAGCAACACGGCGGCGGCCGCACGCCAACCGCGCAACCAGCGGACCGCGGTCTGTTCCGGCCCGCGCGGAGCGGCGACGATGCGATCGGCCGCCTGTGAAAGCGCGAGCAGGTCTGCTGCGAGAACGCGATGGGCGTCGAAAAACTCCCGGCATTCCCGGCAGGTTGTCAGATGGGCCTCGATCTGGTCCCGCTCGTTCGGAGCGAGAAGATCGTCGAGCCAGTCGTCCATGCGACTCTGAATGTCCTGGCACGGCGTCATGCGCTGGCTCCGTTTGGCAATTCAGCAGGTGCGGCTCGGTCGACCAGGGTTCGCCGCGCCTGGTGCACATGCCCGCGGACGGCGGATTCGCTGAGCTCCATGATCCTGGCGATATCGGCATAGTCCATTTGTTGTTGCATCCGCAGCACGATGGCGATTCGCTGCTGGGCGGGAAGCGCCTCGATGGCGGTTCGAAGCCGTTCCAACTGCTCGGCTTTCTCGACGTGATGCGCGGGATCCTCGCCGGTCGCGGGTTCATTCCAGTCGGCCAGCGGTTCGGGCTTCGATCGGCGGCGGAAATTGAGCGACAGGTTGCCGACGGTTCGAAACATCCAGGGTCCGAATCGCTCTTCGCCGGCGGCGATCTGCTTTGAGATAGCGAGTTGGAAGGCGTCCTGCACGATTTCCTCCGCGTCGTCGCGGTTCCAGATCAGCTTTACGGCGTAGCGAACAAGTCGACGCCGAAAATCCTCCAATGCGGCGCGCTCCGAGAGGCCGGAGACGAGCGCCGGGCGATCTTGAGCGTGGGACGTCGGCTGGAGGGCGTAGGTCATTTCGCTCGATCACCCCGAGGCTCAACTTGCCTCGCACGTTTGATCTGTCTCGGGGAACGCATTTGTTTGATTTTACAGCCGTTTTTTTTTCGGTCTCATTCAATTCCCGGATCGAGCGTCCTTTTTCCATCCAGCGGCAGGTCCACTTATCCCGTCCATTCACCCCATAACGGGGTTCTGCGCCCACGCGATGACAAGCAGTGGTCCCCGCGCGCCGATAGCTCCTGTGATTCGGCCCCGCGCTCGCCCGCGGCCGAATCCAGCGCGACTCGCCTCGCCCGGCGTTTGGATCGAACGCCGGTGCGACGCGTCGCGAAAAGGGGGAGGGGCGACATGTCGGATGAATCCATTCCGCTGTACGACGGTGAGCCGAGCGGCGCCGTCATCCGGCACGAAACGCATTCGCTGGGTCCTTCGAGGGGAACCGGCGGCGCGGTCTCGGCGCGCCGCAAGTCAGCCCGGCACGATTGTGAGCGGGTTCAGGTCTGCTTCACGGTGCAGGATCCGACGCGCCGCGCGGAAAACGCCAATTGCCCGGTGGTGAATCTTTCGAAGACCGGCATTGCGATCGAATACGACGTCAAACTGCGCGCCGGCGTTCCGTGTTCGATCGCCTATCGAACCGTCAGCCACCAGGACGTCCGGGTTAGCGGCGTCGTGCGTCATTGTCGCGACATCGGTGGCGGACACTATCAACTCGGAATCAAGTTCACCCGGGATCTCAAGTTCGAAGAATTGCGCCCCGCGAGATTCCGACAGGGCCGCGACGTTGCTCCCGGGCTGCAACTTCGGCCGCTTGCCGCGCGGACAGACGAAGTCGATGACGCCCCGGATTCTGACGGCGCCGCGGAACCGGTTGCTGAATGATTTCCGCATGTTTCGGGCCGCAATCAATCCGCTTATCGGCCGACCGATTGACCGGTCTCCTGTTTGACGGCGGGATCGGTTTCGAGGACATTGTCGCCTCGTCGCCGTGGCCCAAGAGGCGTGACTCCGAGTGAATACGATCATTGCCGCCGTCAAACTGATGCGCCCCGCCCAGTGGGTGAAGAACGTCTTCGTGCTGGCGGCGCTGGTCTTCGGCGTTCGAATCGATCAGCCCGAGTCCTTGCAGGCGATTCTCGTCGCGCTGGCGGCCTTCGGCATCTTCTGCCTGCTTTCCGCCGCCGTCTATGCACTGAACGATTTGCTCGATTACCGTGAGGACGCGGAGCATCCGACCAAGAAGTTCCGCCCCGTGGCCAGCGGCGCACTTTCGCCCCAGTTCGCGGGGGTTCAATCGGTCTTGCTGGCCGCGGCCGGCGTGACGGCGTCGCTCTACCTGCCGCGTGGCTTCGCGCTGACGGCCATCGGGTATCTTCTGCTCAACCTGTTTTATTCATTGTGGGGCAAGCACCAGGCACTGCTCGACGTGATCCTGATTGCCATCGGATTCGTGCTTCGTGCACTGGCCGGTGCGCAGGCGATCGATGTACCGGTATCGGCGTGGCTTGTGGTCTGCACGTTTACGCTGTGTCTCTTTCTCGGCTTCGGCAAGCGGCGCTGTGAGCTGGCCGTCCTGGAGAACAACGAGCGGGCGGCCAAGCATCGATCGACGCTTTCGTCCTACAGCATCGAACTGCTCACGCATCTCCTCGCGGTGACGGGGGCGATGGCCGTCATGACGTTTCTGATGTACACGCTCGATCCGCACACGCCCGCGCCGCATTCCCTTGTCTACACGACGCCGCTCGTGTTTTTCGCGATCTTTCGCTACGCCATGGTGATCAGCCAGGGTCAACGCACCGGTCCCAGCGATGTGTTGATTCACGACCGCCCGTTTCTCATCACGGCCATTCTCTGGACGCTCATGACGCTGGGGCTCATCGTGTTCCAGAGCAAGGGAATCGAAGATTATCTTCCCAAGCTCCGCTATCCGGGAACACCGGCGACGACGAAACCGGCCGCCCCGGACATCGATTTTCCAGCCTAACTGCCTCATCTGCCCGTCTTTATCGCACGCCGCCGACGGTTCTCGGGGATTCGACACGAACCCGGGGCCGGTCAATCTCGATAAGTTTGACAGGGTGAGGATTCGTCCGGCGTCTATTCAGGTGTGAA
>CALLKH010000038.1 GCA_938008425.1 uncultured Planctomycetaceae bacterium
TGGAGAGGTTGCATGGAGGCGACGATTTCTTCTTCAAAAAGCGCTTTTATGCTTTCGAGTGTGAGATGCTGGGCATGTTCAATTCTGGGCACCGGTGGGATTCTTTTTGGCTGTCCCCGCACACATACATGCTGTGACAGGTCTCGTAGGGTCGCCAGCATCCAGAGGTATTTTGCGGTTGCCAGGTCGCCGATGGCGTGAACCGCCGGGGCGAATCCGTGCCTCATCACTTCCGTGCATGCCTCGCCCCATTTGCCGGCCGCGTCACCCTCCATGATCTCAAGCCCGCGCCAATCGGGCCTGTCCGGTGAATTATCGCTATAGGGTTCCGTCATGAACGCCGTCCGCGACCCGAGCGACCCGTCTGCATACGCCTTGAACCCGGTCACTCGAACCCAGTCATCATTCCTGTGCGCCTTCGCCCGTTCGAGAAACGCCATCCAGTCGTCCTCGCTGATGTACTGCCGAATCCGCAGCGTAAGCGTTTCGTTCTCCCGCGCCCGGTCGAACGCCGCGAGGTGGGCATACTCAGACATCGTGTGAACAGAGGTCACGCCGTGGGCATTGGCGTGTTTCATGGCCGCCTCGAGCCCGGCGTCGAGTTCAGCGTCGGGGAGCCTTGGAATCTCGCGGCGGACCAACTCAATCGCGGCGTCCTTCAGAATGCCCGTCGGCTCGCCCGTCTTCGGATCGCGTTCGATTTCGCCGCCGGGCGGATTCTGCGGACCGTGCTTGTCGATGCCGGCAACGTCGAGCGCAATCGAGTTGGCGAGGGCGCCGTGGCCGTCCATGCGGGAGAGAAGGACGGGATGGTTCGGCGTGACGGCGTCGATCCACTCGCGCGTCGGGCTCGACGAATCGGCCCAACTGTCGGTCGACCATCGGCCGCCGAGAATCCAGTCGCCGACCGGCGTGGCCGCGGCGCGATCGGCCACCGCCTTGACGAACGCCCTGCGGTCGGGAACGTCGCGAAGATTGAGGCGTGACAACTGGAGCCCGCCATCGATGAGATGGAGGTGCGCGTCGATCAGGCCGGGGAGGATTCGCCGGCCGTGGGCGTCGAGGGATTGGACATTCTCCGACGCTTTTTCGCGGGCTGATTTCGCGTCGCCGACGTAGATGAAGCGGCCATCGCGGACAAGGAAGGCTTCCGCTTCCGGTTGATCGGGGTTGGCAGTCCAGACGCGGGCGTTGTAGACGAGAAGTTCGGGCGCGCCGCGCTGGGCGCGGGCGTTGGTGGATTGATTCTGCGTCGAGCAGGCGAGTTGGGAGAAGAACAGCATAGTAAGAATGAAGTGCTTGGACATGTCACGGCCTTTCATGTCGGGTGAATTCGATTCTACGGTAGTGTAGCGGGGGCGTTGTGAGGTGTGAACGTCGATCGACTCCGGGTTTCGCTTCGCCCGGCCGGTGGCTACACTCCATAGCCCGGATGTGGCAGTGCAGAAAAACACTTGACATCACTCCGGAGTGATGAGTGATGTGAATCAGGGTCTGATGTACGTCGTTGAAACCGAAAAGCTGACGAAGCGCTATGGTGCACATCGTGCAGTCAACGAGTTGGCGCTTCGCGTCGAGCGCGGATTGATTTTTGGTTTCCTGGGACCCAACGGCGCGGGCAAGACGACGGCGCTCCGGATTCTGATGGGCCTTCTACGACCGACGGGCGGCGCAGCGCGCGTGCTGGGGCTGGATTCATGGCGGGATTCGACGGCCGTTTGCGCCCGGGTCGGCTACCTGCCGGGCGATGTTCGATTCCCGCAGCATCTGACGGGGGCGAAGTTTCTCGATTTCTGCAACGCAATGCGCGGCGGCGGGGCGACCGCCGAGATTCAGCGGCTGCGCGAGCGGTTCGATCTGAACCTGAACCGCCGCATTCGCGATTATTCGCGCGGCATGAAACAGAAGCTTGGCCTGATTCAGGCGCTCATGCACCGGCCGGAGCTTTTGATTCTCGACGAGCCGACGACGGCGCTCGATCCTCTGGTGCAGCTCACGCTTTACGATGAACTGCGGGCCGTCGTCGCGGACGGCCGGACGGTGTTGTTCTCAAGCCATACGCTCAATGAGGTCGAAACGCTGTGCAACCACGTCGCGATCATCCGGGCCGGGCGACTGATCGAGGACAGCACGATCGAAGCGCTTCAGGCGCGGGCACTGCGGCGCGTGGAGTTTCGTTTGAAGGCGGGTGCGTCGATGAACGGCCGGCCGCCGGAGGGCCTCGGCGGGTTGGCGATGCACGGCGGCAGCGGCTCGGCCACGTGGCAGGGGGAGATCGGGCCATTGCTTGAATGGTTCGTGCGAATCGGCGTGTCGGACGTGACGATCGGCGCGCCGGATCTTGAGGACCTCTTCACGACGTACTATCGGGAGGGTGCATGAGCGCGGCACTCTTCAAGCGAACGTTTCGGAACTACCTTCTGCTGAATGCGGGCGCGTCGGCGTTGCTGTTCGCCTTCGTGATTCTGTTCATGTTTGCGTCGAACTCGATTCCGCTGGAGGAAAGCCGCCAGTGGCTCAAGCTGGAGTGGGTGCGGCGGCTGATCAACGCGATGATCGGCGGCGACGTTGCCGACGCGCTGACGCCGACCGGGGTCTCCAGTTTCGTCTTCACGCATCCGTTCACGTGGGTGCTGATCGTGTCATACCTGCTCACGACGTCGACGGGCGTTTTGTCCGCGGAGATGGACCGCGGCACGATGGACCTGCTGGCGACACTGCCGATTTCGCGGAAGCGGCTCTACGTTTCCGTGAGCGCTGTGGTGCTGGTGATGGGACTGCCGATCGTCTGGTCGGCGTGGCTGGGCGTCTTCGTCGGCGCGAGGCTGGTCGGCGTCGCGGAACACGCCAACATGAGCCGGCTGGCGATGGTGGTTGTCAATCTCTATGCGGCCTATGTCTGCATGGCGGGATTCGCACTGGCGGTCTCCGGATCGAGCGAACGACGGGGCGTGGCGCTCGTCTGGTGCTTCCTGATCTTTTTCTACTCATTCATATTGAATCTGCTCGCGGCGTTCTGGCCGGCGGCGCAGGAGATTTCATTTACCGGGTTCTTATACTATTATGCGCCGTTGCCGATGGTGCTGAATGGGGAGTGGCCGACGAAGAATCTGCTGGTTCTCGTCGGCGTTGGCATGCTGACCTGGGGCGTTGGAGCGTTGAGGTTCTGTCGCCGGGATATTCACGTCACCTGAAATCTCCGTGAAGGAGCAGGGCGTCATGCGACAGAAAGTCTTTAACTTCGTTAAACTCGTGCGTCAGAAGGGACTACGGCCGGCGCTGAACTACGCCCGTGAGCGAATTCTGCTTCCCCGGTATGAGGCAAGCCTGGGAATCAATACGACTGTGATCTCCCGGAAAGAGGAACTGGGAATCAGCGACTGCGACTATGCGGATTACGTTCCGATGAACTACTCCGCGTTGTATCGTTTGCTTCGCCGGATTCCGATCCAGGCGGGCGAAGATGTGTTCATGGATTACGGTTCAGGCCGCGGCCGGATCGTGCTGGTTGCGGCGACCTTCCCATTCAAACGGGCGATCGGCATCGAATTGAGCGCGTCGCTCGTCGCCGCCGCGAACGAAAATCTGAAAGCCGCGATGCCGAAACTGGCATGCAAGGATGTTGAGTTTCTTGCGGAGGATGCGACGAGGTATACCGTGCCGCCGGACGCGTCGGTGATCTTTTTCGTCAACCCATTCCACGACAACATTTTAAGATTGGTGCTGGGGCGGATACGCGAGTCGATCGAAGCCGCACCGCGCCGCGTCATCATCGCCTACGTCAATGCAAACGATCCCACCACCCGCCTGCTTCACAACACGTCCTGGCTCAAAGTGCGAGATGATTATCACGACTGGTGCATGCTGGGCACCTGGCGCCGGATTCTGATATTAGAGTCTGTTGAAGGTTGAATGATCCGCAAGCACGCCCGGATCGGTCACAGATTGTGATGATCCGAGTCGAGCGTGTCCTTCCACTCGGAAAGGTGCTCCAGATAGACGGCCGTTCCGCGAGCGACGCACGACAGCGGATCGTCGACGACTTTGGCCTGAAGCCCGGTGCCGTCGGCGATGACCTTGTCGAGGCCGCGAAGCAACGCGCCGCCGCCGCAGAGGTGAATGCCGGAATCAACCAGGTCGGCCGCAAGCTCAGGCTCGCAGGCTTCCAGCGTGTGCGTCACCGAATCGAGAATCTGGCTGATCGGCTCGCGCAGGGCTTCGCGGATCTCCTGGCTGGTGACAACGGTCTTTCGCGGCAGGCCGGAGATCATGTCGCGACCGCGAACCTCCACGGCCACTTCCTGCTCCAGCGGCGCCGCGGATCCGATTTCGATCTTGAGCCACTCGGCGGTCTGCGGGCCGATCTGAAGATTGTACGTGCGCTTCATGTGCGACATGATCGCCTCGTCCATGTCGTCGCCGGCGACGCGAAGCGATGTGCTCACGGAAATGTCGGCGAGTGACATGATGGCGACCTCGGTGGTGCCGCCGCCGATGTCCACGATCATGCTGGCGCGGGCCTCGGCGATGGGGAGTCCCGATCCGATGCCGGCGGCCATGGGTTCCTGAACCAGATAGACGCGACGGGCGCCGGCGCGTTCGGCGGAGCCATAGACCGCGCGCTTCTCGACGGCCGTAATGCCGGAGGGCACGGCGATGACGACGCGCGGGCCGATGAAGCGGCTGCGGCCGCCGTGAACTTTTCGAATGAAGTAACCGAGCATCGCTTCGGTGATGTCGAAGTCGGCGATGACGCCGTCCTTCATGGGGCGGATGGCCGTGATGCTTCCGGGCGTCTTGCCGAGCATTTCCTTGGCCATGAGGCCGACGGCGTTTCCACCCTGAAGAACCTGGTTGGTTCCCTTGCGCACGGCGACGACACTGGGCTCATTGAGCACGATGCCCTCACCCCGCACGCAGACGAGTGTGTTGCATGTGCCCAGGTCGATACCCATGTCGACGCTGAACATTCCTAAAAAGTCGAATAGCAAACCGGGACCCTCTTGCTGCGGCGAACCATCCTTGGTCATTCGCGCGGCGATCGCCTCCTGCGAAGTTCCTCGCGAACGAGGGGCATTCTACACGTATTACGTCAGAACGTAACAGGGACGTTCGTGTCGGCAGCGAATATTATTTGAGGGTTGTGAATTTACCGGCGGTTACGTCGCGGCGGCGATCATTTCGGCGGCGTACGAATTATCCTGAACTGGATTCGATTGCGGATGCTGTCGACCGTGGCAACCAAAAGAAAAAGCGGCCGACAGATCGGCCGCTTGGTGATGGAATCTGAAGTTGTGAAATCGGTTCGCGGACGAACCCGGGCGATGGGTCAGAAGCTCGGGGCCCAGTTGCCGAGGAGCTCGTTGCATCGGTAGATCACAAAACCGAGAGCGAATCCGACCGCGACCAGACCGATGGCCAGAAGAATCGTGTAGATGTCATTTCCGGGGGCGGGTCGTGAACCGTAAGTCGGTGAAGCCATGTCAGTTACTCCCAGTTCTCAGGATTGCGCCCGAGGGCGAAATTCGGGGTCAGTCTCAAATTGTCGCGGCGATCGGGCTTAGCTTCGGAGGGTGTAGCTCGCCTCGTCGCGGGCCAGGTCGCCCGTCTGAATCATGCCGCCGTTCGCATCGACGGTGCCCGCCGCGGCGTTGGCCTCGACGCGGGTCACGCGGAGGGTGCCGAGGTAGGTGGGCTTGCCGCCGCCGCTCGCGGGGCGATAGACGAGGAAGGTCATGCCTTCGACGACGCCGTCGGCGCTGCCGACCGAAATGCTGGCCAGGCCGTCCTTGACGTCGGTGATCTCAGCCCGGATGGGCGAGGTGACCGCAGGTCGGGCCGCAGGGGCTACGCTGGGAATGCCGGCCTGCACGATGCCGGTTCCGCCCGGAATCTGGGTGACACCGGCCACCTGGTCCGTCGAGGAAGCAATCTGCTCCCGAAGGGCGCGAATCTGCGACATCGCCATGGCGACACTGGAAGTCAGTTCCTTGACGCGGTCGTTGAGGTCCACGTTGAGGCGCTCAAGTTCGCTGTTCCGTCGGCTGAGCTTGGCGATGAACTCGGCATCGTGGCTGCGAGCGGTCTCAAGCAGCTTGAGGTGATCGGCGGTGCTGTTGACGGTTCCCTGCTCGACGGTGAGCTGGTTGCGGGCCGCGGCGAAATCGCTCTCGGCCTTGGCCAGTTCGCGCTCACGCTGGGTGAGCTCGTCGTTGAGGCGGCGAATTTCCTGAAGATCGGTCGTCTGCCGATTCAGGTAGTTCTGCGACTCCAGCGCGGCATTGGCGGCGATGCTTCGCGCCTTGGCCTGCTCGGCGAGGGCGGCGGCCTTCCATTCAGAAGCGGCGCCCTTCCAGTTTTCCTGCTGCGCGAAGGCCGCAACCACAAACATGCTGAGTGCGACCGAAAGGAGTACCAGCAGCACGACGAAGACCTTGGTCAGGACGCTCACGACGTTACCTCCCGAAGTACATTTTTTGCTAATGCGAGTCGAACCGGCGATGGACCGATCGTTTCGGCCTCTGGGTCGGACGCCCCCCTAGGGCGGTAGCGGTTCGTTCTCTCGGATGCCTTATCGCTTAAGCCAAACCGTGCGTGTAGGCGTGGTTCCGTCCAATTCGTGAAAGGCGGGCCAGCGTTGGTCGCCGAATCACAAACGGAATCACCAGATTATCCCCCGATCTCATCCGATTTGCAAGCCCCCATCCGACTTGAACCTGCAATCGAACATCCGCGGACCTTGCAGCGTCCGCGAATGCGCCGAACTCTGCGTCGGTTCGTCGGACGCATGGACCGGACCATCGAACGATCCGCTGCTCTGGACGCGGCGCTCACACCGCGGCCGCGGCCGTCGGCGGTACGTGTGATAACATCGGCGATCAGACGTGTGATCAGTTTCGCCGGTAATTCGCGTCCGTTTTCGGTGTTTCGAGCGGAGTTGAGGCTGCATTCGCTTGACCCGATGCCTCTGCGGCGATTAGATTTAGGTGGATCGGCGTCGTTTTTTTGCCAGCCTGCCCTCGACGCCCAGACTGGGGTGGAAAGTTTCTACCGTCGGCCCGGAACCTCGGCGCCGACTGGGGGCATTCCCGGTCACAAAGACCGCACCCCGCCGCGCTTACTCCATTCGACGAGGAGACAGTCGATGCAGTTCAACGTCAAGACGGGCGCCTGGTCCCGCATTACGGCCGTCGTGCTTTCATTGAGCTTCGCGGGTACCTCGTCGGCTTCCGAGCTGATGACGAGTGACTCGGTGGATCAACTGGCGGCGCGGGCATTCTGGGAGATGTCCGTTCCGGTTCCCGCGGGCGACCGAATCGTTCGCACGGTGCTCCTGGACGACAATCTCTACATTCTGACCTCACGCAATCTTGCGTTCGCGGTGCATGCCCCGACGGGCGTCATCCGCTGGACGGCGCAGGTGGCGGAGCCGGGGCACTCGCTGCGCGGGCCGACGCACACCGACCA
>CALLKH010000039.1 GCA_938008425.1 uncultured Planctomycetaceae bacterium
GAAACTGCGCGCTCAAATCCTGTGAGCTTGATCCGGCGATGGCGTGGCGGATCATCTCGCGGCCAAGCTCGACATTGCCGATGCAGCGAATTGGCTTGATGGCTGTCCTACTCTCGAGATTCTGAGCGTAGCTGAACCACAAGTCTAGTAGGATGGGTCGCAACTCGTAGGATGCGACAGCCTCTCCGTCCCACCATTCTGCGGACGGACCTCGAATCGAGTGCCCGTGGCCCGGCAGCGGCTGATCGTCCCGGATTTCGACGACCGTGAGACGATTCCGCCCGCCATGCCGGGCGCTGCGCTTCGGCAGGCCACCCGATGCGGGGCGAATGAAAAATTCAAAATGAAAAATGAAAAAAGTGGGTCGGCGTCGAGCAGCCCTTCTCCCCTTTTTTCATTTTTCAGTTTTCATTTTGCATTCACTCCGCCCCGAAGAACCCCTCAATCACCCCCCGAATCTCCGTATCCCGTATCGTGTCCCCCGAAACCCCTGCCATCATCGCGGCATCGCTGGCGATGCAGGCGGCGTACTGGTCGGGCGACGTGGCCGGGGCGCCGTGGCTGCCTTTGATGAGCGTGGCGTCGAGCGGCGTGGAGCGCCTCGGCATGTCGATGAACATTTCGACCGGGTCGTAGCCCGGTTTCGCGTGGATGTCGACCGTTCGGGCGAAGGCCGGGGCGAAGTCGTCGTCGAGCCACCAGTAGTACGCCAGCCACGTGTCCGGCTCGCAGACCAGCACCACCTCGCCGGCCGCCGGGTGGTTCAGGGGGCCGCGGTCCTTGCCGACCAGCACCTGGGCGATGCCGTCGAGGCCCTCGAAGATGCCGGCCGCGGCGTCGATGTCGGTGCGATCCTTCACGTACACATTCGCGAACTGGTGATCGACCACGGCGAAGGCGAGGCTGCCCGCGGGGTCGAGGTATTCGCCGTCCGGCCGCTGCTCGATGCGTGCAAGCCCCGCCTCGCGCAGCATGCGGTTGGGGTACATGACGCGCGAGACGTCGGTCATCGCATACTCGCCGACGACGAGAAACGCCGCGTCGCCGAGGCCGATGGCGGCCAGGCCGTCGATGAGCCGGCCGATCTGGATGTCAGCCTCGCGGCACGCGGCGATCTGCTCGTGGCTGTCGGGGCCGAACTTCTGCCCGGCGTAGTCGAGGTGGGGAAAGTAGATGTAGTTGAAGGCGGGCCGCTCGCGCTGAATGAGCCAGAGCGCGGCGTTGATGGTCCACTCGGTGGACTTGATGCTGGTCATCGGCCCCCAGTAGTTCATCAAAGGGAAGTGGCCGAGGTCGGCCAGCAGCTTTTCGTAGAGCCCGTCGGGCTTCGAGTAGCACCAGAGCTCGGTGCGGCCGTCGGGGTGGTGCTTGGGCTCGGGGGTGACGATGAAATCGGCCGCGGCGTCCTTGATGTTCTGGGTGTGCCACGCGGCGGCGGTGATGCCGCGGGCGGCGAGGGTGTTCCAGAGCTGGTCGCCCTGGATGAGGCCGTTGCGGCCGACCCAGAGCTGGACTTCGCCGAGGTCGCGATGATAGAAGCCGTTGCCGATGATGCCGTGGTCGCTCGGTGGACGGCCGGTGAGCATCGTCGCCTGCACGGGCGAGGTGACGCAGGGGAAGGTGGGGATGAACTCGCGCGCCGCGCCGCGGTCAGCCAGCGACTTCAATCGCGGCATGTGCTCCAGGTCGCGGGTTCGAAGGCCGGGCATGGAGATGAGCAGCAAAGTTTGGTTGGGCATGGGAAGGTCCAGGGGGAAATTTAGAATCTAGAATGGAGAATGTAGAGTGGGTGGGGAATGAAAAATGCAAAATGAAAAGTGAAAAAAGTGAGGGGGGAGACGACCCGTCGTTTTCCTTCTTTTTCATTTTTCATTTTGAATTTTTCATTGGTCCCGACGACGCGTTGCATCCCGCTGCTCAACGCCCGGCATGGCGAACAGGTTGAATTTGAGGCAAGTGGCGACATTGGACAACTTTGATGCTTAGTGAAAATCACCGATTGATGTTTGACAGAAACGCGTGGGCTTTTCTTGCCGCTTCGACGGCGTCGTAGCTGTGGCGGCTGAGTTCGACGTTGAGCGTGCCGGTGTAGCCGACTTCGCGAAGGGTCTTCAGGATCGGCTCGAATTTCATTTCGCCGTCGCCGAATTGCAGATGGTCGTGGACGCCGGCGCGCATGTCCTCGACGTGAACGTTCATGAGGTGCCGCGAAAACTCGCGAATGCGATCGACCGGATCGCCGTCGCCGAGGCAGTGCAGGTGCCCCACGTCGAGCGTGAGGCCGAAGCGCGGGTGGTTCAGCTCTTCCGCCAGCCGTGCGAACTGTTCCATCCGCTCGATGAACATGCCGGGCTCGGGCTCGAAGGCGAGAAACACGTCATGTGACACGGCCCGCGCCAGCAGGGCGTCGCACATATCAACCAGCAGCGACCACGCCTCTTCGTCGGACAGTGATTCATCCGCCGAGCCCGACCAGAAGCTCACCGCCTCGGCATCGAGCAGCGCCGCGATCTGCATCGCCCGGCAGAGAAAATCGAACCGCTTCTCGCGATTCTCCTCATTCGCGGTCAGCAGGCTCGGCCAGTGCTTTCGAAACGGGTCGAGCAGGAACCGCGAGCCGGTCTCGATCACGCAGCACATGTTGTGAGACTGAAGCCGCTGCTTGATCGCATAGACCTGCCGGTCGATGTCGGCCGCGTAGGGGTTCAGCACATGATGATCGAGCGTGATCGCGACCGATTCGAAGCCGATCTCGGCGAGGACATCGATGGCGTCCTCGATGCGGTGGTGTGCGAAGCCGTTGGTGTTGTAGCCGAGTTCGAAGGGCATGGGGGGATTGTACAGGGTGAGGCTCAGGTGGAGTAGATGCGGCGGCCGATGGCGAGGGTGGGGATGAGCAGGGCGAGCAGGAGGGCGCCGGCGATCCAGTCGCGCGTGGCGGCGGCGGCGATGACGGCGTTCCAGACGAGGGTGCCGAGGATGAGGGTCTTCATGTTGTATTGCATCCGCTGCGGCGACGGGTTTCGCAGCGTGTGCCATGTCACGCGCGTGAGGTGAACGAGCAGGATGAACCAGATGGCCATTGCGAAGGCGTCAAGCTCCGACAGCGGCGAGATGATGACGCCGAGCGCGACGACCGCGAAGAAGATGCCGAGAAAGCCGGTGAGCAGGCGGCGCTTGCGAATCTCGCCGGCCTCGTCGCGGCCGAAGTGGGTGACGGCGGTGATGTAGAGCCAATAGGCGGCGATGAAGGGGCCGACTTGGCCGAGGATGTCGGGGTTTTCCAGTTCCGCCAGCGAGAGGCCGAGGGTGAAATTCAGCGCCCGGCAGAGGCCCATGACCGGCGGGCCGAGGAAGGTCTCCTTGACGACGCAGTTGTAGATGAAGATCGCGATGAGCAGTGCGACGGCCACGATCAGGCTGCGATTGGGCCAATGGAAGATCGAAATGCCCGCCTCGGGGGCGTAGCCGAGCGGAATGATCGCGGCGGCGACGAGGCCGACGAGGCAGAGCACAGCGGCCAGCAGTTTCGCGGCGCCGATCGAAACGCGGCCCGACGGCAGCGGGCGGGCGGGTCGCTCGCGGCGGTCGGTTTCGATGTCTTTCAGGTCATTGATGACGATTCCGGCGGCGTAGAACGAGACCGATGCCGCCAGCATGGCAGCGAGCCGCCAGGAGAATTCGAGTCGCAGGGTGCAGAGCCAGTAGGCGGCGAGGATGTCGGCGGCGGCCGTGAAGAGGTTCGGCAGACGGACGAGTTCGGCGTAGGCCTTGAGCTTGCTCATAGCTTGGCGGCGATGGCGTCCAGGTGTTCCTTCGCGGCACGGCCGGCGGCGTCGGGATCGTCGATGAACGGGTAAAGCTCGACGGTCACCCAGCCAGTGTAATCGGTGTTTTTGATCGCGGCGAGGGTCGCGGCGAAGTCGATGGCGCCGGTGCCGGGGACCATGTGGTGATGGACGCGCGACGCGGCGATGTCCTCCACGTGGTAGTGCCGGGTGTGTGACGCCATTTTCGGGATCCAGTCGGCCGGCTCCTCGCTGACGCAGTAGGCGTGGCCGACGTCGAAGTTTAGCTGCATGAAGGGGGAGTCGATGCGGCTGCGGAGGTCGAGATACTGGTCGAAACGCTCGATGAGCAGGCCGGGCTCGGGCTCGACGAGGAGCAGCACGCCCTCGTGCTCGGCGTGTTCGACGATGGGTTTGAGTTCCTCGACGAAGAGATCCATCGCGGCGGGATAGTCGGCCGGCGAGGCGATCGGCCCGCCGGGCTCGGTGGTGATGCAGGGGGCGCCGAGGTGCTTCGCCATCGTGAGCGCCCGCCGCGTGTGTTCGGTTCGGATGCGGCGATAGGCGGCGTCGGGCTCGATCCAGCTCGGGTGCCAGTAGGGCTGGCGCTTGTCGCCGATCTTGTTCATCATGAAGGCGTTGATGTTGGCGATTTCGAGGCCGAGTTGGTCGAGGCGGCGTCGGACGGCGTCGAGCCGGGCGGGGGTGACGTCCTCGGGCCAGAGATGCGGCGTGTCGGCCATGAGCTCGACGCCGCGATAGCCGAGTGCTGCGATGCGATCGAGGGCCTCATCGAGCGGGAACCGCATGTAGGCGTTACTGCTGTAGGCGAGGTTGAGGGTCATGGGGTTGGCATTTCCCTGGAAAGGGTTCCGCGCTCATTCCCCTCGCATATGAATGGAGGAGGACGCTAGCGGCTTGCTCGTTTGGCCGGTCGTCGACGTTCGCCCTTCAATTCCCGGGCGGCATACTCGTGCAGCAACGCGACCTGTCTCGAAAAATCGTGGTCCGCGACATCCATCGGCGACTTGAAGAAGCACGCGAGGTGCATCATCACGCCCGAGCGGCCGCGGGCCGCATGGTAATCGGCAAGACGGGCGAGGTCGATGACGAGCGGGGCGGCGAGGATCGAGTCCGACCCCTGCCAGATGAACTGGAGAATCATCTTCTGATTGAGAAAGCCGGTGAAATGAACGTGATCCCACGCGGTCTTCCAGTCGTCGAGCGAGCGGACGAATTCGATCGACGTGCGCGTCTCGGGTTTGTAGCCGACGATGGAGGCGACGACGCTGTCCTTCTTCAGGAGCTTCGACGACTTGTTGGCGGTGGTTTCGAGGATCGCCCCGTCGCCGTTGCCGAGGACGTTGTGGCCGATCCAGCTGTCGATGCGCAGCCGCCGGTCGCGGAACATCGGCGCGAGCACGGTCTTGAGCATCGTCTCGCCGGTCTTGCCGTCGCTGCCCATGATGGGCACGCCGCGGGCGTCGGCCAGTTCGCGAATGGCGGGCACGTCGCAGCCGAGCGACGGCGTGAAGCTGACGAAGGGCATACCCTCTTCGATGGCGGCGATGGCGTAGAGGCTGCTTGCGGGGAGCGGAGAGACGCCGCGGGCGAGGGCGGATTCGAGCGATTTCCAGTCGCGGTGCCGCCGGTCGAGTTTGAACGGTGGTTCGGTTGAGGCGACGTGAACGACAATCACCCTCGCGAGTTTGTTTCGTTTTGCGAACTCGCGGAGATCGGCGCGAAGCTGCGTGATGATCGCGCGGGCCGAAGCGCTGCGTTTCGCGCCCGGGCGGCTGGCGAGCTTTGTAATGGCGCTACCGGATTGAATGACGCGCCCCGTGCGGATGCGCTTTTCGTATTGAAGCAGATCGGGTCGAACCGCCTTGAGCAGCGACTCCGAGAAGAGGCCGCTGCCGACGCGCATCGATTCGGCCGCGTCGGTGACGCGCCGCCGGCTGATCTCGTGGCCGCCGAGGACGATGTTTTCGAGTTTGACGAGCGAGAGTTTGTTCAGCGGCGCGTCGGCGGTAGCGAGGCCGACGGGCTGTGCGAGTTTTCGTTTGAGCGCGGCGAGTCCGACGGCCACGGTGGTGGCGACGTTTCCGGCGGCGCCGACGAGCCAGAGTCCGAGTTTGTGGGTTGCGGGCTTCAAGGGTGGTTGGGTCCGTCGGTCGCCTTGGAATTCGTGTCTCACAGGAAGTCGTCAAACGCGACGGACGGCATCACCGGATAGCGACAAAATGCGGGTCGATCGGCGGGAATCAGGGCCGGCGACGCGAGCTATCGGGCGTTGCAGGCGGGGCGATGAATGGAGTCTTCACGAGGGTGTCCCGCCTGCGAGCGGGTCCGGCAGGATTGATGCCGCTATCAAGTCGAATGCGCGACCAGGGACTTGAACCCCGAACCCGCTGATTAAGAGTCAGCTGCTCTGCCAATTGAGCTAGTCGCGCTCCAGTCGCAGCCCTCGGTGGGGCGGCGAAGGGACCCAGTATGCTAGCGAGATTGAAGGCGTCGTCAAGCGGCGGGACGGCTGCGGAAGATGGGCACGCCGTCGAGCGTCCGAGCGGGCGTCCGGGCGAGCGTCCGGTCGCGAAGAGTGTGGACCGATGATGGGCCGATCGTGGCGAGGCAGGGCGTTCGTCGAGTTGACAAGATCGGGGAATCGACGGATCATGGCCCGTCTGTCGCTGGATGCGTCGGGCGGCGGTTTTGAGGGCGTTTAGCTCAGTTGGCTAGAGCGCGTGGTCGACATCCACGAGGTCACAGGTTCAAGTCCTGTAACGCCCAGTTCGTTGTTCTTTCCATCGGCCGGTATCAGCGATTTTTCATACATAACGTCGTCGGTGCGCATCGAGTGGATGTTGGTCAGGACTCGGCTACCGGGCGGTGTTTCCGTTTCTGCACGCGCTGCTGTTTGGTCGTGGCGGAGGCGGCCCGGGGTCCGTACTCCGACCCTGGGGGCTCGACTTTCGATGCGATGTTAATGACCGTCAGGTAGGCTGTGCGTTTTCGATGGGGAAGAAATCGAATCTTCCAGGGTGAGCACACCTTAGCCCACCCTGCCCGAGCCATCCTGCGAAGGTGAATACGCCCTGGCCCACCCCGCCTCCCCGCAGACGTCCGCAAATACGTTGCCGGCCGAGACGCCGTTCTGATTGCATTTCGGACCCGCCGATGCGTAAGCTACTGCTTGCGGTCGTCGAGGTGCGTACTTTGACGAACCGGATCAGTCCTGCAAGGCGATTGACAGTCACTCGTCAAAGTAAGGGTCCACTCGTGTTTACACCACCGGGCAGTTCCGTCAGGGTTCTCCTCGCAATCACTGTCATCGCCGGATTCGCTCTCACCCAAGAAACGCGGGCGGATTGGTATTCCGGAGACCCCTATCAGTCTCAAACCGGCTGGCCGCAATACACCGAGAATCTCTCGAACGCCAATCAGGTGTACGCCCTGACCTACGATAATGTGACCTGGAACCCGGGAGCGGGAGGCGGCGTGGTCGATCGCGTCGGCGGACATTTCCATTCATTCAACGCAATCAGCGGCTCGGTCATCGACACGGCCCGTTTCGAAATCCGAACGGGCATGTCGCACGGCGTCGGTGGCACGCTTGTGACATCCGGAACCGGCTCCGTCACCACGGCCGCCACGGGATTCCTTCAGGGTGGTGCGGCCGTGTGGGAAGTCAGCGTCGACGTGCCCAATTTCACCCTGCCGGCCGGAAACTACTGGTTCGGCCTCGCGATCGGAACGACCAGCCAGGACCCCAACGACATCGGCTGGTTTGTCGCATCGACCTCGGGCGCCAACGGCATCGGCGGTCCGCTCGGCGACGATCTGTCGATCTATTATCAGAGCGTTGGCGCCTTTATCGCCTGGAACTACACCGAGAGCGCGATCGCCAATCCGACCTTGACCGGCTTCGACCCTTCATACTTTATCCAGGAAGTTCCCGAGCCATCGACGTTGATCATGGCCGGCATGGCGACGCTGCTGCTCACCTGCCGACGATCACGGCGCTGACGACCGCGCTCGACGGCCGGACGGCTGCCCACGACATCGCGAACCGCCCGTCATTGTTTCCCCGCGCTGAAGCGCCTCCCGGCAATGGCCCATCGTACAACTGCGCGCGTGGGCGAATGCGCGATTCAAACGAAGAATGAAACTCCCCTCGAGGCTGCAACAGGCCGAAGCCGAAGCCACCACCTACCACGGGAACCATTTTCAATGGTCATCCAGCGCACCGGTGTTCGATTCGTTCTTAAAGGGAGCGGTTAATGCTATCCTGAAGGGGTTGACGGCGGCGGCGGGGTCCAAGGAGTAAACCGACCGGCTGAGCCGATTGATTGCACTCGAAAGGATTTTCAAGGACCGGAGGCACATCACACTTTTTTGCGCATTCTCCCGATTGTCGGTCGGGAGTAGCCCATTGTTTCCGGGTGTTTCCTGGAGTCTCATGAGGCGTAACGGCGATTCAGGCCGGCATTGCACAAGAGGCAGCCCGAGTGAGTATTGAGACGAAGTGCGATCCTGCGGTTCGAGCAATGCTGCAGTTCGTTCTCGAACGGTGCCGGAAGGATTTCCTGGCGAGGACGCTGGTTCAGGTCATCCCTTCAAGTGACAACGATGCCCGTTCAGCGGTCATGCGGACGATTGAGGCTCTGTATGAAAGTGATTTGGAGTTTCTCTCAATCGATGACACGACGTTGAGCCTGGTTTCTGACCTGGTGTACGTCGGCGGCCGGGAATTAGTGCTCGGAGGAGCGGGGCTTCGCATGGGGATCCAGCCGGAGGTCATCGGCCTGACCGCTGCGATCATGCTGATCTCTTACGTACCATGTCACGCCAACTGCCAGGATGAGAAATGGCTTTGCCTGGCGATTTTGGCCGACTGCTGCCGGAGGATCGGCGTGAGCGCGATAGCGCTTGCCATTGCGTTTATCAGCAGACTGGCCGATGCAGATCAGCATCAGGGCTCCAGGACTGCCTATTCCGCGGCTCGAGCCATCCTCAGCGTGGTTCTAGCGCGCCACGACGATGCAGTTTGCAGGGACGCTCTCGAAGTCGATGCCGGTCTCGAACGGAGTGATGACTTCCTGCCCGATCAGGAGTCAACTGAATTGTGGAGAGCGTTCTGGAGTTCGATCGAGCAGTCTGACACGCCAATCAGCGTACCGGAGCGATTGCGATGGGTCCGCGAAGTGTTGGGAATCTGATGCCCTGCCCGCAAGCATGATCCATGTGTTACGAGCGTCTCTAGAGCGCTGGCGGGAGAGGGAAGAGCTGAGGACAGTCGATTATTCCATTCAGAACCGTCGCTGCGTCCAATCGGCCGACCGAGGTTGGAGGTGCCGGGAGTGAGGCGGGCGAAATGTCAGATCTCCCCATCATTTTCCCGGCAAACTCCTTGCAAGGGTCATGGCAAGGCAGATTGCATCCGAGATTCTCGCCAGGCAACAGTGGCAGGGAGACGTCGATCGAAGGCAATACGGCTGACGACCGATTCTGAATCCCATCTGGACGTTGGAATCCCAACTATCGACCTGGTGGGCGGGTTGTCTATAAAGCGAGGATGTCCTCATCGATTCTCCGGGCGATTCGTTAAGAGGTTAAAAAAATGAAATTGTTCCTCTGTTTCGCGCCGCTTCTTGCCATTCTGCCGGCCTGCCGGCCTACCGAGCGGGTGGCGGAATGGCCGCCTCCAGAAAAAGCAGTCAAGATCGATCCTCTGCAACTCCGATGCGAAGTTTTCGATTTGGATTCCGCAAAGCCATCAAAGCCCATCCAGGGCCTGGGGGCCGTAAGCCAGTTGCATTCGTTCCGCCAGAACGAGGTCGCCTGCGGCGTGGCGATCGATCGATGCGAGGGGTCAAGGCCCGGTTCCTACAACACCCGCGTCACGTTCAAGGTTCAGTTGAAGACGCCGGCGATGGATGGTTCCGGCGCTGCGGCGAATCTGGAGTTCGAGGTTCGCCAACTCGGAAAAGACACCGCGGAGCTGAAGAAGGAGGTCTTTATTTCACGGGCGGACCGGGGCGTCCATTTTTTCCTGTCAAACGACAAGCGCCAGTTGTTTGTCTTCCGTTGGCGGCCGTTGAATTTGAATAATTCTTCGGAGTCCAAGGAGAGAACGCTGAGAGGCGCGCTGCTTTCCATCGGGAAACCACTGCCGCCGGCGCGATTTCATTACCTGCTGAGCCCGGGGGGCGAAACGAGGGTGAAGACGTGCGTGAGCTGGTGCAATCTCGGGCTCGCGCTGGAGGAAGGAGAAAACGGCGGCTTGGGGCTGCCGATCGAGACAGCCGAAGCGGAATTATCCGCGATCGGACGGCCGGTTCCGGAAGTTTTGACGTTCTTCAAAGGTGTCATTCAGAGCGATGGATTCCCGTCGAAGATTCGGGTGCTGTGCGAGACCGCAAAGGCGAAAGAGCCGACATCGGCCGTGCGTATCCGGGGAACGGTTGAGTTCGAAGATACTGACATGATGTTCATTATTCCCGGCGAGGTCGGCGAGAATTTTCTTGTCGTGTTCCTGGATGAGTAGAACGCCCCAATATTCAAATGGGCAAACAACGGGGGGAAGCAATCAACGGGTGAGACATTTTGGGCTCTTGAACAGACACTCTCGAATCGGGGGACTCGGCACAGGGCGATTGTTCGGATGTGCCGGAAGTTCAGCGATCGTGGCATGGCTTACGGCGGTTCTCGTTCTCGTTCACCTTCGACGGGAACCATTCTCAGTGGTCCTCCAGAGCGCCGGTGTTTGATTCGTCTCTGAAGGCGTCGGTGAAAGCGATTCTGAAGGGTCTTTGGGCGGCGGTGGGAACTGAGGGTAATTCGCCCGGCTGAGACGACGATACGCAAGAAAACCGGGACATACTTCATTCAGATTAGTAGAGAATGTTCCGCTTCCTGGTCGCTCGCCCGTGGGTGAATGTGCCAGATGCGTGGCATTTACCAGCCTGGTTTTCCCCCAACGAATTATTCGATGAGAACACGCGGGCAGCGATCCAGCCCATCCGTGGTGATTCGGCCACTGGAGTCCACGCGCTGTGATTGTAAGACGAGTCGCTTTCTTGAAGAGATGTGCGTCGGCGATTCGGCGAAGACCTGAATCCGGAAATAATTCCAACCCGGACGCGTTAGTCACGGTAACCGGTCTTCATCCGTCGCCTGCAACCTGCCGGATGAAGGACGTGTATGAGAGTGAGATCGACATGCCCGGCCGACGAAGTGCCCACCGAACGATGGGCGATCGTCGACCGAACCAACCCCCCCGGTGCCGTAAGGCGACTTCCCTCCCGGACTCGCACCTGACGACCCGAAGGAATGAATGCGTGGCGTCGCCGCGCTGCGCGGATCGTGCGCGCCGGCTTCGCGAGACCAAACCGAATAACGAACTTACCCGTCGGCGTTGATTCATCCCGACTTCGAGTCTTGCCGGGATGAGTGCGCCGCGCCCGCGCCCGCGCCCCGGCGCATTGCTAAAGGAGAACATTCATGCGGCGGAAATACCGACCAATCGTTGCGATGGTGACGGCTGCCGCCGTCGCGTCCTGGAGTGGGTGTAATGAAACAATCCCTCTTCTGCCCTCGTCGCAGGAGGCTGAGCCCGCCCTTGCCGCCACCCAGGTGGACGACGACAACCGCACACCCGTCGATCAAACAGTGATCGCGCTGGACCCCGATGTGCTGATCGAAGTTGCGACCGATGTTTACAGCGCCGATGGAGCCGGCAATAACCCGCAAAACCCTGATTGGGGAAGCAATAACGTTCGATTGATCCGAGGCGCACCGACCGCCTACGGTGACGGCATTTCGTCGCTCGCCGGGGAGAATCGACCGAGCGCCCGGGAGATCAGCAACGCCCTCGTCGACCAGGGCGACGAGGACATCATCAACGAGCGGCTGCTCTCGGCGATGATTTATGCGTGGGGGCAGTTCATCGACCACGACATCGGCCTCACGCCCGTCGGCGGGACGGAAATCATGCAGATTCCCGTTCCGACGGGCGACCCTTCCTTCGATCCTTTCGGCACCGGCACCCAGGTCATCATGACGACACGATCCGTCTACGATCCCTCCTCGGGCACATCGGTCGACAACCCACGTGAACAGATCAACGTGATCACGTCGTGGCTCGATGCCTCCATGGTTTACGGCTCCGATCAAGGCAGGGCGATGGAGCTGCGCACGCTCTCCGGCGGTCACATGAAGACCGGCCCCGACCAGCTGCTGCCGCTGAACAACGCCGCGAATTTTCCGAACGGCACGCTCGCGATGGACAATGACGCGCACGTTTTCGACGACGATCTCATGTTCGCCGCGGGCGACGTTCGGGCGAACGAAAACATCGAATTGACCGCGCTGCAGACGCTCTTCGTCCGCGAGCACAATCGGCTGGCGGACGCATTCGCCGCCGGCGGTCTCGACGCGACCGACGAGGAGCTCTACCAGATGGCCCGTGCGGTCGTGATCGCCGAGATTCAGGCCATCACCTACAACGAATGGCTTCCGGCGGTTCTCGGGCCGAACGCGCTGCCGCCATATCGCGGCTACGACCCCGCCGCCAATCCGGGGCTGACGAACGAGTTCTCAACGGCCGCCTTCCGATTCGGTCACAGCCTGCTCGGCGACGACGTGGAGTTTCTCGATGACCAGGGCGTGCCGGTCCACGAGGGAGTCTCGCTTGCGGAGTCCTTCTTCAATCCCGTGCTGCTTGCCGAGACGGGCATCGATCCCGTGCTCAAGTATCTCGCTTCTGATCCGGCGTCGGAGCTGGACGATCAGATCGTCGGGAGTTTACGTAACTTTCTGTTCGGTCCCCCCGGAGCCGGCGGTCTTGATCTCGCAAGCCTGAACATTCAGCGCGGGCGCGACCACGGACTGGCCGACTACAACACGGCGCGAGCGGCCTATGGACTGCCGCGCGTGACGAGCTTCGGGCAGATCACCACCGACGCCGCCATGCAGCAGAAAATGGAAGAGCTCTATGGTTCGGTCGACAATATCGATCTGTGGATCGGCGCGCTCGGCGAGGGACACACCCGCGATTCGAGCGTCGGCCCGACATTGCGGACGATCATAGGCCGCCAGTTTGCCAGCATCCGCGACGGCGATCGCCTGTGGCATCAGCGGCGGATGTCGGGAAGGCTTCTCAATATCGTTGAGAAGACACGGCTCTCCGACGTGATCGTTCACAATACTTCCCTGCGTAACATTCAGCCGAACGTGTTCTTCTTCAAGGCGGGCATCTCCGGCGCAGTCTTTGCGGATTCGAATGGCGACGGGCGCCCCAATCGCGGCGAACGGGGAGTTGCCGGCGTCACGTTGCAACTGGTCAACGTCACGGATGACGAAGTCGCCGCGACCGGCGTCACGAACGGCCGTGGCCGTTATCGCTTTGATGTGCTCGACGGCGTACGGACCGGCGTCTATGAAGTTCGCGCGCTGGCGGACGACGGATCGGACTCGGTCCTGGCCATGAGTGAAACCGTGATGATTACAAGCGGCATGCAATTGCTTCGCCGGGTGAATATCGCCGTGCCGGTTCCGTGAGAGCGGTGGTGGTTTTGATGGCTGGTCATTGTTCACCCGTGCACCCGGTAACGAACCAGGGCGGCGATGGCGAAGAAACTGGAGCTGGGTGAATTCGGGGACGGCGAAATATCGGGGACGCTCTTCTTCAGAATTGTATGAGCAAGAGGCCCCCATTGAGTTCTCACGACAGGTACCGGCCGCGCGACTAGGAATGGCGTAACGCCTGCGAACCTGGAATCTCGCCGCCCTTGCTTTGGAAAAGGAGATCGTCATGAACGCTCGACACAACCAACATCCATTCAGAGCCCCGGTCATGTCTCTGGCGATGATTTCCGCCCTGTGTGTGCTCGCGGGCGGATGTCCGAACCTCAGTCCAGTGCCATTTGATGGTGACAACGTCGCGACCCGCGATTTCCCGCAGCCTCGCGGGCTTCAGCGACGTCCCCCGCGGCAGCCGGAGCAGGATCGCGGCCCCAACCCCGTGCGATTCGCGGATGAAGTGCGCACCATCAACGGCGTCGGAAACAATCGCATCGAAACCGAGTGGGGCGCCGCCGGCGCATTCTTCATCCGGTTGTCCAGCGCGGCCTACGAGGATGGCGTTGCGGCGCCGTCCGGCCCCGATCGTCCCAATGCGCGGGCGATCAGCAATGCCGTGGTGGCTCAGTCCGAGGACATTCCCAATTCCGCCGGCGTTTCCGATTTCGTCTGGCAATGGGGGCAGTTCCTCGATCACGACATCGATGAGACGCCGATCGCCCAACCGGCGGAGCCGTTCAACGTCATCGTGCCGGCCGGCGACCCGTGGTTCGACCCGCTGAGCACGGGCATGGCCGAGATTCCCCTGAACCGTTCAGTCTTTGAAGTCGTCGATGGCGTGCGTCAGCAGTACAACGCCCTGACCGCGTTCGTCGATGGATCGGTCGTCTACGGGTCCGAACTCGACCGGGCCGAGGCGCTGCGCACACTCGATGGGACCGGACGCCTCGCAACGAGCGCCGGGGATCTGCTGCCGTTCAACACACTGGGTTTGCCGAATGCGCCGGATGACTCCGCCAACTTCTTCGTCGCCGGAGACATTCGATCCAACGAGCAGGTCGGGCTGACGGCCATGCACACGCTCTTCGTCAGGGAACACAATTTCTGGGCCGATGCGATTCGGGTTGAAAACCCCGATCTCACCGGCGAGCAGATCTACCAGGAAGCCCGTGCGATCGTCGCCGCCGAGATCCAGGTGATCACCTACCACGAGTTCCTGCCGGCGCTCCTCGGACCCGGCGCGCTGAGTCCATACCGCGGGTACCGGGCAGACGTGAACCCGGCCATCAGCAACGAATTCGCGACCGCCAGCTACCGCCTCGGACACAGCATGCTCTCGCCGACGCTGCTGCGACTGAACGCCGATGGCTCGGCCATTGAAGGCGGAAATCTCCCACTTGCGGACGCGTTCTTCGCACCCGACGAAACGCTGGATTGGGGCATCGATCCGATCCTGCGCGGCCTCGCCGCACAGAAGGCCCAGGAGCTCGACACTTTTGTGGTCGATGCCGTGCGAAACTTCCTCTTCGGCCCGCCTGGATCGGGTGGTTTCGATCTTGTCTCGTTGAACATCCAGCGCGGTCGCGATCATGGGCTGCCTTCGCTCAATGCGGTTCGCGCCGAAATGGGGCTCCAGATGCACGCCGACTTCGCGAGCATCAACAGCGATCCGGCCGTTCAGCAACGACTCGCGTCCATTTATGAGGATGTCAGCCAGATCGACCTGTGGGTCGGCGGCCTGGCCGAGGAGCACGTCGCCGGCGCGCTGGTGGGCGAGACGATCTTCACGATCGTCCGAGACCAGTTCGAACGCCTTCGCGACGGCGATCGGTTCTGGTATGAGCGGTACCTGCCGAACGACTTGATCGAGATGGTGGAAGCCCAGACGCTGGCAACGATCATCCGCCGAAACACCGACATCGGCGACGAACTGCAGGATGATGTGTTTCGAGTCTCACCATAGGCGGTCCCGGCCATGCCGAATACGACGCTTCGCCTGACGGCTGTCAGACGACGGAGTTTTTTTGCGAGGCAGTCCAGGGAGGCACTAGAATGTCCAACTCCCATCTCAGTTAAGCCCCGGGCTGTCCCACGCCTGCGGGTAAGTCTTGCGAGGTACATCTAAGGAGAGAAACATGAGGCATAGGTTTGGAACGACAACGGCGTTGGTCATTGCCGGAATGTTCAGCGTTGCGGTCGCGCAGGATTCAGAGCTTGACGGCCGCGGCAAACCCACGTCACAGAAATCGCAGTCGACGATCTCTGCATCCGCCGCACCAAAGGCTCGGCCGGTGAATCCTGCCTACTTCATCGAAAAAGCCCTGGCCGGACCGATCGTGAAAGAGGAAAGGACCCTGTTCGACGGAACGAAAACGCTCTGTTACGTCATTCGCACCTATTCGGAGCCGCAGGAACACAAGATGGGCCCCTGGGCGCCGAAGCACATCAGTGACGGCGCCGACAAGGGCGGGATCTGGTTCCGTGATGGCAAGGTCTTCGATGTCGATGGTCCATTTGTGCGTAATATCGCGAAATTTTACAACGATCCAAAGTGGAAACTCCATCGTGAGGATGGCTCGATCAAGGTGACGGACACGAAGGAGGCGTTTGAAGCCGCCGCGAAACCTGATGTCGATCCGAGGTACAACAACCATGTGGTCGAGGGACGCCCTGAGTGGATCGACCGTAAGGTCTTCGTTTACGTCATTCCCGTGAAACCCATCTACCAGGAAGAGCCGACCTTCATCGGCCGGCAGCAGCGCGGTCCTGAGGGCGCGGCCCGCTCCGGCGAGTCGCAACCACCTCGTGGCGATCGACCGCCTCCCCGTGGCGCGGGCGGTGATGGCGGATCGCATTCGCACGGCGGCGCTTCGCACGCTCACGTGCACCAACTCGCCGGCGGACACGGTGAAACGGTTCTCGGGATTGCCTTCAACGGCGTGAACTTTGATCCCCCGGCCCCGATCGATGCCATCCTGGCGGCGTACACCATCGCCCCATTTGATGATGCGGGAGGGCATATCAACCCGCATAACAATTACCATTACCACGCTGCGATGGGCCATACCAAGGAGATTGTCCAGCCTGATGGCCACGCACCGATGATCGGCTATGCCATGGACGGGTACGGCCTGTTCGCGAACAAGAATAAGGACGGATCGGCGCCCGAGGATCTGGACCAGTGCGGCGGTCACTCAGACAAGATTCGCGGCTATCACTACCACGCGGGTGCGGCGGGCGAGAACCGAATCATCAATGCATTCCGCGGAATTCCTGGAACAATGTCTGTCGAGGAGTGAGATCCGGATCTGAACGATTCAGGGAGACCCATTGGGAATTCTTGTTCTCGCGGGAAAGCAGGATGTTTCCAAAATGAGCCCATCACCTCCGACGGGATCCACTTTCGATGGGCCTTCAGCGCGACGGCGCTCGATTCACTCCTGAAGGCGTCGGTCGATGCGATTTTGAAGGGATTGCCGGCGGCGGTGGGCTGCGAGAGCGGATCCTCAGAAGGTGAGTCGATCCGGGCTAGGCGAGCGAGCGTAAATCATTGTGAGAGATCCGGTTAGGGCGGATCGGTCGAGGGGCGTGGCGTCTGGGGCGATTGGATCGATATGGGCCTCTTTCCGGGAATACGGCTTCGCGATTCGTCGGTTGAGTCGATATACTCAAGGCTTGGCGAGGGGTCCATCGAGTCCGACTGTCGCAGACCGGAGAGTAGATCGCGTGATCAATATTATGCAGCGCCGATGCTTCATTGCCCAGTTTGATAGCGTTAACAGCGGCGAAGGGCGTACGTGCGCAATGACAAACATCTGGCACCGAAAGCGATTGGACTCGTCGAAGCGCTTCGCCGCGAGCACTCGCAGAGCCGGGAGAGATCGCCGATCCGCCGGCGCCTTCACCCTCATCGAACTGCTCATCGTCGTCGCCATCATCGCGATTCTCATCTCGCTGCTCCTGCCCGCGCTTGCCCAGGGGCGCGAACAGAGTCGGAAGGTGAAGTGCCTCGCGAATCTTCGGGACATCGGCGTCGGTCTTTCGATGTATCGGGACGAACAGAACAATGAAATCCCGTGGATTCATCCCTCACAGCAGGCGTCGATCATTTCGCAGTTCGTCTTCGGGGGGTTCATCGCGCCGATGCCCGATCCGGCCTTCGGAACGAACATCGATTACATGAAGCACCTCGCCGAAGATCGACCGCTCAACAAGTTTGTCGCGCCCGGCATCACGGGCAACGACACCATCGAAACCTACATCTGTCCCGGAGATCGCACCCGCGGATTCGGTACCATCGGATCGCTCCCGGGGTACACGGTCAGCCCGGATGACTGGCAGTCGTCGTGGAAAGCCGCGGGCAACAGCTACGCGATCAACTGGTGGTGGATGAACTACTACCGGCCGAACGGTTTCAACACGTCCCAGATGAAGCAGCACTCGAACAAGATGCTTCACGAACTGGTGGGCGGCAAGGCGTCCACGTTCGGCGTGATCTACGAGTCGTTCTGCCACCAGATTTTTCAGGACGCCACCGCCACGGGGGGCGGCTTCCGGGTTCGGGGCTGGCATCGCCAGTTTTCGAGACACTCCATCCTCTTCCTCGACGGCCACTCCGAGAACCGCTACATGGACACCCGCTATCCCTTCGGCTCGGGCTGGTCGATCTGGCCCAAGGCGGCCCCGCCGAACTCCTAGTCACGGGCAATAATGTCTCAATGGGGGAACAAAACAGGCCCGGTATCGGTTCTCTGAAGAGGGGCGGTCGCTCACCCGAATTCCACCGCCTCCACGCCCCGAAGAATCTGGAATTCCGTTCCCGTCGGCAGAGGGAAGTGGATGAAATCGGGGGCGGGTTCGGTTACGATGTGTTAACGTTCACAGCTTGGAACGATGTGTTTGTGTTGGATTGAACTTCAGATTGGGGGCGCGGCCCGGCGGCTGAACGCCGCCGACCCATGGATGTCGCTGGGCATCCGTGATTGCTCCTTCCCGCCATCCGGGTTCGATTCACAACCGGTCCGCGATAAGAACTGTCGCGGTGCGTAACGAGCGCGGGAGGATCGGGTTCAATGCCCGGCGCGTTCATTCATCTTTCAGTCGGGGGACTGAACTCAAAGGGACTCATGGCGATGTTGCACACATTTCGTAACGGGGTGATCGTTCTGGCAAGTCTGGCGCTCTTTCATGTCGTCCAGGCGGCGCGAGCGGACGCCGGATCGCTCCCGAAGCTTTTTGATTTCAACCAAGTGGCCGTCGGACTTGAGTCTGAGTGGCTGTCAGCGACGACCACGACGCCGTCGATCGTCGTCGCCGAGGAGATTCGCGTTCCGGGCGCGGCCTGGATCCGGCTGAATCTCGACGGCACGGTCCTTCCGGGAGACGAGTCGGCCGGCGACGGGGCGTACCTTCGAATCACGTCGCTCCTGGACGGCGCCGTTCAGGAGATGCACGCGTCGCACCTGGAGCAGTGGAGTTACCACTCCGCCTATTTCAATGGAGAGGCCGTTCGTGTCGAGCTGCTGGCTTCGGCGTCGGCCGGCCTGTGCCGTCTCCGTGTCACCGATTCAATCTTCCAGATCGCCGACGAATTGAACATGCCGGCTGGCGGCGAGGACGGAACTCCCCGCAGCCCCTGCGGCGAATTCGACAATCGCGAGCTTTCCGACGATCCGCGTGTGGCGCGCGTGGTGTTCGCGAGCGGGGCGATCGGCACGGTGTCGATCATCGACGATCCAAACCATACTTTTCTGACGTCGGGCCCGGTGGCGGCCGCCCTGCTGTCGACATCGGTGATTGAGTTCCACGCGCCCTTGACGCTGCCCAACGGCACCACGCTCATGCATCCGCCGCCGAGTGATCAGTATGTCGCGGACCTGACGTCGATTCAGCGGGTAAGCGGCGCCGCGGGCTCCGGCGATAACTGGGGCTACTTCGGAGCGCTTGCGAATTCCACGACGGGGCTCACGCCGTTCCAGGCCGAGGGCGCGTTCTTCAACCGTGCGGACGTTGTCCCACCGGTGGATGGCCGATCGATCCGCACCACCGGCAACGGCTTCACCCAGCCGCCCATCTTCCGCACATGGAGCTTCGTGCAGAAGACCGAGGTGGGCGAGTACGTTGGAAACACCGGTACGCGCGTGCTGTTCAGAACCGACCTGACCAGCGGAGACGCCGGGACGCTGATCGTCGATGAGACGAACGGCGAGGTCATCGGCATCGCCTCTGAAGACGGCTGCACCCTGACCGGCGGTTCGAACGCCGCGACGGCAATCACGAATCAGAACCTGAGAAACGCGATGAACTTTCCGCTCGGCGTCTGCAGGGCGATTGAAATCAACCTGCCAAACGGAACGCCCGAACTGTTGAATCCCAACGGCGGTCAGACCGTTCGCGTGGATTTCAGCGGCGTGAACGGCTCCGAACCGCAGCCCGGAACGGGGCTCCTGCACTACAACGCCGGCCAGGGATGGGTCTCGACGCCGATGACCCAGATCGTCGACAATTCTTACGACGCGGTCTTTCCCGGATTCCCCTGCGGGACGTTTGTGGACTACTACTTCAGCGTCGAGACGACGACCGGCATCCGGATACCCAACCAGCCTACAAATCCGATCAACACACACCGCTCTGCTGCGGCGAGTTCGGTGCAGGTCATCACGTCGTGGGATTTTGAAGACGCCACGGGCTGGTTTGTCGACAACGTCTCCGTGACGGACGGCGAATGGGAGCGCGGCGTTCCCGCAGGCAACGGCACGCGCGGCGATCCGGTGACGGACTATGACGGCTCGGGCCAGTGCTGGCTCACCGGCAATCGCGCCGGCGACTCGGATGTGGACGGCGGCCCGACGCGCCTGCGATCGCCGACTTTCAATCTGACCGGCACGTCGAACGCGCACATTTCATATGCCCGGTGGTTCACCAACACGCCGCCGGACATCGATCGACTCACCGTGCAGGTCTCGACCAACGGCGGAATCACGTACTCAACGTTTGAGTCGATCCCCGACACCGCCGGCTGGGTCGTCTCCCGGCGCAAGATCAGTGACGTCGTTCCGATCACGGCGTCGATGCGGTTCCGGTTCAGCGTGTCAGACAATCCGAACAACTCACGGACCGAGGCGGCGATCGACGCCTTCTCGATCATCGACTATGTCTGCGACTCAGTAACCTGCTCAAAGGGGGATGTGAACAACGACGGCCTCGTCGATGGCAACGACGTTCCCGGATTCGCCGCCACGCTGCTGGGGGCGAGCGGGCCGGGCACGCAGCCGTTCTGTGCAACGGACATGGACGGCGACGGTGTGCTCGAACTGACCGACGACGTGAATTCATTCGTCGGATGTCTCGTTGACGGCGTCTGCCCCTGAAATGGCCCGGCGGCCTCCTGGAGTGGTGTGGGTCATGCGGCAGACGTGGTGTCGAATTCTGGCGGCGGGTGTGTTGAGTCTGTCGGTGGCGGCGTCGAACGGCCGCGCCGAGACGGGTGAATGGCTTGCGCCGGAAGAAGTGTTCCCGCTCGGGATCGACAGCGGCATCGCGGCCAACGCGTCGGATGAACCGGCCTGCGTCTTCGCGATGCCGATTCATGTGCCCGGTGCAAACTGGCTGCGAGTCGTATTCGAGGAGGCGACCCTGCCCTCATCACCCTCCGGCGAGCGGGCATTTCTGCGAATCACTTCGGCGCTCGACGGCGCGGAACAGATCCTTGATCGAGACGCGCTGAGGCAGTGGGCGAGAACGTCGGCTTACTTCAACGGTGACACCGTGCTGGTGGAGCTGATTGCGCCGGCAGGAGTCAGCGGCTGCCGGGTGGTCATCGCCGAAGCGCGGCGCGACACCGAATCCGGCGGACCGCGGAACACCTGCGGGCCGACAGATGATCGGATGGCGTCGAACGATCCGCGGTCCGCGCGCCTGCTTCCCGTTGGCTGCACCGGCTGGCTGATTCGCGACGTGAACTACTGTTTCCTTTCGGCCGGCCACTGTGCGGGCAGCGGGCTTCAGACGGTTCAATTCAACGTGCCGTTGTCGACCGCCTCGGGCGCCATCCAGCATCCGCCGCCGTCGGACCAGTATGCCGTCGATCCGGCATCGCTCCAGGTCGTCACAGGCGGCATTTCGATCGGAAACGACTGGGCCTACTTCGGAGTGTTCGACAATTCGACGACCGGCCGGACGCCGTTTGAATCGCAGGGCGACGCCTTCACGCTCACAACCACGCCGACGGTCGCGATGGGTCAGATTCTTCGCAAGACGGGATTCGGGACCGTGACGACTCCGGTGTCGCCGACCTTGAACCAGGCGCAGAAGACGCTGGCGGGGCCGATTGTTGCCGCGGAGGGAACATTTCTTCGATACCAGATCGACAGCTCCGGCGGCGATTCGGGCTCGCCGGTCTTCGACGAGAGCAGCGGCATCGCCGTGGCGATTCACACCAACGGCGGCTGCACGTCGGCCGGGGGTTTCAATTCAGGTTGCAGCGTGCTGCATCCCGGCCTTCAAGCGGCGTTGGCGTCTCCCACGGGTGTTTGCATTCCAAAGTATTTCGATATCACCTATCCCATCGGCCGTCCGGGATTCGTTCAATCAATCGGCGGAACTGGCATGCGGGTTTCAATCGACGGGCGCAACGGGTATGTCGTCGATCCGACACGCCTGCAGCTTCATTACGATGCCGGGCAGGGATTTCAAAGGTCGCAGCTGGAACCGACCGGCGGCGATCTCTACTTCGCTCATTTTCCGCCGATTCCCTGCGGAACGCCGGTTCGCTACTACATCAGCGCCGGCCCGCCCGGCGGCGGCGAGCAGCTTGATCCCCCCGACGCGCCGTCGCATCTGTACTACACGATTTCGGCTTCGGGAGTGACCACGATCGCCTCGTTCGATTTTGAAACGCAGGGCGGATGGACGGTTTCCAACGTCAATGTCACGGGCGGCGCGTGGGAACGCGGAACTCCCGCGGGTGACGGCAGTCGCGGCGATCCGCGGACCGATTTCGACGGCTCAGGTCAGTGCTACCTCACCGGCAACGGCCCTGGTGATACGGACGTCGATGGCGGACCGACGCGGCTCTGGTCGCCGGCGTTCAACCTTGCGGCGGTGACGCGGCCGTACATCTCGTATGCCCGATGGTTCACCAATGACAACATGGATTCCGATCGGCTGGAGGTCGAGATTTCGAACAACTTCGGGGCGAGTTGGAGTTCGGTTGAGAGCGTGTCGCACACCGTCGGCTGGGTCATGCAATACGTAAACGTGGCGAGTCTGGTCACGCCGACGAATCTCGTTCGAATTCGATTCGCCGTGGCGGATGAGCCGAACAATTCGCTCACCGAGGCGGCGGTTGATGCGGTGACGGTGTTCGACCTGGTTTGTCCCGCGCCCGGCGCGTGCCGGAAGGGTGACGTGAATCAGGACGGGAAGATCGACGGCGGGGACCTTCAGGCCTTTACGACATTCTTGACGGTCGGCGGCGATCCGGGGTCGGCCGGTTACTGTGCGTCCGACGTGAACGGCAGCGGCGGGGTCGATTTCGACGACGTCCCGCTGATGATCAACTGCATCATGCTGGGCGGGTGTCCGTAGTTCGATCGCCCGCGCTTCTAAGGCCCGACCAGCGCCTGTACGAACGCCTGAAGATCGGCGGCGTCGGCGACGCCGTTTTGCGTCATGTCCGCGGCACGAACTCGAAGCGGATCGGCGTCAATTCCGAGCAACACGTCTACGAAAATCGGTAGATCGGCCGTGTCGACGCGCCAATCCTGATTAACATCGCCCAGCCGCCAGGTCTTCACGCAGACATATTCGGCGGCGTCGATGTTGCCGTTTCCGTTGACGCTGGGCGGCGCCTGAAACGCGGGCGCCAGCGCGCCGCCGTCGTTCGTCTGGTAGGCGCCGAAGGCGAGACAGACCTCGCCGGGAATCTGCCCGAACTCGCTCACGAGATCGATGGTGCCTTCGAGCATGCCGCCGTTGGGCCCGGTCGCGGCCTGCGTGGCGCCCGCGGCATCGAACCATCCCTCGTAATCGTTGTTGTTTTCATCGGCGAGGAAGGCGTCCCAGTCAGCAACCAGGCCGGCCTTGGCCCATGGCGCGGCTCGAAGCGCGCCGGGCGCGTCGGCCACGAAGATGAAGTGGTCGTTGCCCTCGCCGGCGTCGCTCGCGGCGACGTAGAGCAGCCCGCCGCGAACGCCGTACCAGAGTGATATCGCGCCATTTTGTGCCGCGAGTGTGGCATCCGCGTCGAGCGTGCCCTGGATGACCCAGGTCGGTCCGGTCGGCGCGCCGCCCTCGACGGGGAAGTGCCAGTCGGCGCCGCTGTTGTTGTCCCAGGTGCCTGCGCCGTTGTTGAAGACGACATCGAGCTGCGTCGCGGTCGACGGAACCGTCGTGGTGAATTCCCACGCGGTGGCGGACGCGTTCCACGTCATCGCCGGGTCGGGGGAAACGACGGTCGCCCAGTTGTTGTAACCAATGTGAATGTAAACCTGCTGCGCGCCCGCCAGCGGCGGCCCGCCGTTCTGATAGCGAATGGTCACACCCTGGCCGGCCACGACCGGGCTCGGGATCGTGCTGACGACGTTGCTCCCGCCGCCGCCGGTGGAGTTCTGGCCGACCCAGACGTGAAGAATGTCGGTCTTCTTCGTGTTGCCGAGGCTGTCGACGGCTTCGACGTAGTAGTCGATCAGCACGTTGTTCTGGCCGGTGATCATGGCGCTGTAGCGCTGGGCTCGAACCGTCGGCGCGAGGATTCCGGCGGCGGGGGCGGGCAGCGCCTCGATCGTCATCGGCGTCGCGTTCCACACACCGACCTCCGGCCCGCCGGCGTACGTCTCGTTTTGAATGGAGGTGATCGGGTTCTCGCCGTCGGCGTCGACGCGCCATTTGAGGGTGACGCTTGCGGGACCGCTGTGATCATAGACGAGCGTCCAGACCTTGAAATCCGAGGGTTGCGGCGTCTGTGACCACTCGAGGCCGCCGGGGTTGTAGGGCTCGCGCTGGGGAACGAACACGGTGGGCGACGTCGTATCAGCGCCGGAATTCGCGACGCTGTTTGCGAACGCCACGGCCTGGTTGCAGCCGCGGGTCACGTTGCTGTCCCAGATTTCGGTGCCGTCCCAGTACCAGTAGTCGCTCGCCTCGGCGCAGAGGAGGAAGTGCCACGCCTTCTCGGTATTCGATCCCACGCCGGTGAGCACGTTCTGCATGTTGGATGCCGGAGCAATGGCATCCGCCGTGAAAACGACGTTCTTGGCCGCGGTGAGCACCGCCCAACTGTTGATGTCCGGGCTCCAGCCGGATGCATTCGGATCGCCGAGCCACTTCTTGAATTCCGGGTCACCGTTGTCGGCGCCGGCCCATGAGCCGTCCTCGACGTGGATGACATCGCTTGCCGCCGGCGGGAATCGTTCGAGATAGTCCTGCACCGTGGTGACGTCGTAGTCCGCATCGCTCGAGGCCCAGTTGACCATCTGCTGGAAGTTGTGGTGATAGTAGACCTCGCTGCCGCCGCCAAAATTGTCGCCGTCGTGATGCAGCACCACGAACATCGGATGGGCGGCGTCGGTGTTGTACGCGAGGTACTGATCCATCACCGTGTCATAGAGAAACGCGCCGTAGCCGCCGCGGCCGTCCTCGTTGCCCTCGTACCGGGCGGCCGGCACGGCCACGACCTTCGTCACGGCGCCGGTCTCGGGGTTCACGTGCTGGACATGATGGGGCTGATAGCCGAAGGGGGCGCTGACACGGCTGGGGGCCCAGAGGTTGTTGAGCTGGACCCACGCGCCGCCGGTCGTCGCCGGATCGGGATTGATCTGGTCCGCCTTGTTGGGGGCGAAGAGGTTTGAGGCGTTGGTGTGCGGGTAGCCCTTGCAGGCGCGGTCGAAGTGGATGTTGTCAATCAGAACCCAGTCGATGCCCTCGGCGACCAGTGCGGGGATCATGCGCTCGCTGAACGCCGTTTCGGCCGGGAACATGCCGCGGGTGTAGCCGGCGGTGGACCAGGTGTTGGAGAAGACCTGCTTGTGAAGGCGGATCTGCATGCGAATGTCCTCGGAGTCGAGGAGCGGCATGAGCGGGTGGTGATAGCCGAAGGCGACCATGTCGAGCCGCGGGTTGCCGAGCGAGGTCATGGCGGCGACACCGGTTCGATAGGCGTTGTTCCAGTTGTTCCACATGCCGCCGTTGATGCCGCCGGACTGAAGGGTGTTGAGGTTTTCAATGAGCGAGCCGCTGAAGCTGACCTGCGCGCCGAGGTGGGGCAGTGAGATTCCGGCGTTGACGGCGTTGAGCGGCCAGTTTGTGTACGGGCCGAAGCGCTGGTTGTGGACGTCGACCACGTTGAACGAAAACCGCCCGGCGTTCTGGGTGGCGATGATGGATTCGTAGGGGTAGTAGATCGGCTGGTGCATGTGCCAGAGGAAGCCGACGTGGATGGGTTCCGCAGTGACGGCTTTCGGGGTGATGAGGAATAGAAGGGCGGCCGCGAAAGGTGCCGTGATTCGGAACGCGAGCTGAAATCTCATGCCTGACCTTGCGAAATGGAGGTGGATCGATAAGAGCACGACGCTCAGTTTTGGCTATCGGTAAAACATTTTACCAATCAGCAGAAACTGATTCCAGCGATTTAGGGTCCAATCTTGGCTCGTTTCTCTACAACAGAATGCCTGCGCTGGAGATTTTTTTATCGCATCAATCGGAGACCGGCTGCGCGATGTGAAGCGGCGTGCCGCACTCGGGGCAGATGCCCGAGACGTTTCCTATGAGGGAGTAACCGCATTTTCGACAGAGGTCGGATGAGACGATGCGACGCGCGTCCGTGAGGTTTGCGCCGAGAAATCCGACGCGAATGCCGGCACGCTTGAGTTTCCTGGTTGCGCTGCCGTTGATCAGCACAAGTGTCATCAGATTGATCAGCGGAATGATCAACAAGAAGCAGATGAAGCAGATCAGAAGCGGATGAACGCGCATGGCAGTCAGAAGCAGAACGGTGAAAACCAGCCCCGCGAGCATCAGACCCAGTTGGATCAGGCC
>CALLKH010000040.1 GCA_938008425.1 uncultured Planctomycetaceae bacterium
CAGCCTGCGCCGAGACTTCGAACGAAATCAAACGTGATCCAGAATTCGGTGCGTCGGCGTCGGACGTCCGGGGCTCAGCGTTCGAATCTCCTGTGTCGAAATCACCAGGTCGTGACTCACTGCGACCGTACTGAGGGCGTCACCAACAACCCGTGCGAGCTGACTCGGCGACTCTTCAACGCGCGCGTTGATGATCAGCGACGCTCTCTTCGCGCACGCCCCGGAGGCAACCGACAATTCCGGCGGTGCGAACGACGACACGATATTCGCCCGTGCGGATCCCACGTCGCACTGAAGCAGCAGCTTCACATGCGCCGGCTCCGAAGCATCACGCTTCAATTCGGCATCGATCCGCCCGGCGAGATCGAGCAGCACCGCGTCCAGTTGAAAGACGGTCTGTGACTCAAGCACATACTCTGCGTTCAGCCAGCCGAGCGCCGCCTCGCCCTCGGCGTACTCATCGTAATTCACGTCCACGGACCGGGTTTGCGATTTGCCGGTGCGATCCATGCGCGCCATCAAACGATCAAACCCCTCGCCCGTTCTGGCCGAAACCATCATCACTTCGGCGTTCGGAAAAGTCCGTTCAACGAGCGCCTGCAACTCTGCGCGGTCCGACTCGCCGAGCGTATCCGCCTTGTTGATGGCGATGACCGTCGCCTCGTTCTGCTGCATTTGATAGATGTACGACACCTTGGCCCCGAAGCCCGCCGCCCCCGTTCCTGTCAGCGCCCGCCGGGCGCGCTCGGGGTCCAGCAGCACGACGTAAGGCGCCACCGAGAATCGGTCGCCGTGCAGTTCCTGAAGCGGCCTGATGACTGTGGCCACGATGTCGGTGCAGCTTCCCACCGGCTCACAGAGGAGAATGTCCGGCCGGTGACGTTCCAGAATCCGATCGGCCGCCGAGAGCAGGTCATCGAACCGGCAGCAGAAGCAGCCGCCGGAGATCTCCTCGGTGTTCCAGCCCTGCGATCGAAACGTGGCGGTATCGACAAGGCCCTCGGCCTGATCGTTGGTAATGATGCCGACGCGACGGCCGTCCGCGGCGCAGGCAGCGGCGATCCGCGAGATGGCGGTGGTCTTGCCCGATCCGAGAAAGCCCCCCACCAGGCGGATTTCCACCGGCCCTGAATTCTTCATGGTGTTCGTCATCAGACCTCATTTGAACTGAACGGCGCATGAACCTTAACGATCGTCCGCGAGCGTCAATCCGCCGTGTGAGCGAAACGTCTCGTCTTCGTGTTCATCCGTTCTTTCGCCGGTCGGCGTAGTCGCACCAGCCCATGCCAACGAGGGTCGCCAACAGCTCGTTGAATCGCGCGTCAGACAGCGGTTTCGTTTTTTCATCGGGCGTGAGCTGATCCTTCAACACCGCCTTGATCTTCGCCTCCTGGCCCGCCCGATCCAGAGGCAGGAAACGATTACAGGAGAAACAGATCTGGCTCTCGGAATTCTTGCTGACTTCGACGTCGAGCGTCACGTGGAAATGATGGTGATGCGGCGTGATCGCCTTCACGTTCCCCTTGGAGTTGTCGATGACGTACTTGCAGTCGAACAAGATCTGTGCGGCACCGTTGTCAAAAAAAGTATCGGCAAGTTCCAGTGCCTTGAAACGATCGAAGACATCGCGATTGACGCTGCAATACTTGTCATGGTCGACGTCCACCATCTGCCCGCTCTCATGCCCCTTGTGTTCGGGGTGATCGCGGCCGTCGGTGTACGACATATCGCCGACCAGTATCTTCTCATTGCCCGCGGCGACCCATGCATCCGTCGTTCCGAGAATACAGTCAATCAGCGGGCGATTTCCCCAGTTCTGCTCCAGGTGCTTTCCAACGATGGTGTCGAAGCTGTAGCCGTACAAGGTATAGTTCCGCGACGGCGGCAACTGCTGGTACACCACGCCAGGACCGCGGGGACCGGGGCGGATGTAGGTCGAATGATCTCCCAACGGGTTGTAGGCGTCGGACAACGATCTCAGCAATTCCCAGGTATCGCGCGCCACCTTTCCATCGGCCGTAATGTCATGCTCGCGCTGGAAGAGATAGACCGCGCCCTCGGTGGTAATCCCAAAATCACCGTCGGCCATGAAACCATGATCAGTCGACGGCTGGCTGATCCAGTAGCCCAGCCGGGAGAGCCTTAATTGAAGGTCCTTCACCAGGTTGCCGGGCTCGTCGCGAACGACTTTTTCCCATCGCCGAATCTTATCGTTGTCGCCGCGCTGCAACACGTAGAACGGGCGAATGAACAACTCGACGGGCACCGTCGACTCTGGAGCGACCACCACAGGAACAGGCGTCGACATGAGATCATCCCTTTCGGGATCGATTTCACTGACAGAGTCCTGGTCAAGTTCGATCGTGTAGGCGCCGGGCTCCACGTTTTCAAACGTGGCGACCCCGTCGGCGTCGGTGACCCGCTGGAGCGTGATCGCCCCAATGGCATTCACGACAATGCCGCCCGCCGGCTGCGGAGGGCCGGACTGATTGCGGGCATCCGCCGTGATCAGCACCGTGACGACGATGGTGCCGGTGCCCGGAACAACTTCCGGATACGACTTGCAGGGCGCCGCACCGCCCTCCACCGGCATGTAGGTGAATTCGCCCTCGCTGTCCTCGCGTGCGTTGTCCAGGGCCGGACCGGCCTCGTCGGACATCAGGTAGAGCCCGGCAATGCCGGCGATTGCGGTGACAACCGCAGCAACACCGGCCACGGCGACCGCAATGAGCGGAAGGAAGATCATCATGATCGCCCTCCCTTCAGCTTATTCTGTATGGCCAATCGCTTGATCTGCTCCTGCGTGGTCATCATCAGGCGATAGACCTTCACATCCGGTCCAAGCTCCTTGCTCTTGAGAATCTCCCCGGCCCACGGCATGTCGGAGTTGGTATCAAAGTCTTTGCCGAGGATGAACATCAGGTCCGTATAGTTGCAGACGCTTCGTTCGCTGACGATGCCGTATTTTGCGGAGCGCTTGATGCCATATCGAATCGTGTCGCGTACACCGGCTTCGCCAAGCGCCTCGCAATGCTTCGGAAAGCACCTCTGAAGGTGGGCGACCATCCGCTCCTCAAAACTGGCGCGGGACTCTGCGCTCAGGGCGTCAATCTGTTCGGGACGAAGAATCATCGGCGGTTCGCGTCTCCTCTCGCGGTCGAACCGAATTCGCGTTCTGCGATATTGACGCCGGTCCGGTCCGGACCGCACGACAGGATCCGACCCGGCTGTTGGGACTCCACCAGGATTCTTCGGATGGGACCAAAGAACACCTTCGCGTCATCCCGCGTGCAGGTGGGAAGAAACGTTCTCAACACCCGGGGATCGTAGAATCGAAAGTAGTAAGGATGCCCGTCGACGTCTTCGACATGAAAGGCTTCCTGCAGGTGTGATTTCATTTCAGCGGAGTCCGCGGGACACACGGCAAGAAACCCGATCGAGCCGCCCAGGCGATGGGCCCAATGATCGAGAAACTCAGAACCGGGATAGGGATATCGCGCACGAAACTCAAGACTGACCAGATAAGGCGCCACATCTTTCATCGCCGCCGCCGTGCCGCCGCGAAACAGCCAGGTCATTTCCAGTTTGAACTTGTCCCGAAGGGTCCGCACGAATCCAGGATCACGAGCGGCGTCGACGAGCGCGTACAGTCGATCATTGAAGGCGAACGACCGCCGGATGACGTCATGCAGTTGTGCCCCGCTCGTTCCAGATCCCATTAAACAACTTCCCTCAGTGACGCAGATTGCCGCCGACTAATGCTCAACCGGCCTGACGAACAGCCTTCCCTTCGCGCTTAACAACCGGTGGTATGCCGATCCACCAGTGCGGTGCCGGAGCCGGCCGCCTGCTGGAATGCCTCAGCACAATCGGGATTCGTACAGCCGCTGCCGGCCTGCCCGGACGAATCTCCCTCGCCCGCGGCCTCAGAGGTCAAGGCGTCCGATTCAGCCTCCTCCGTCGCAGCTCCGCCGCCGCCCCCACCACCGCCACCTCCACTGCCGCCTCCCCCGCCACCGCCGCCGCCGGAATCACCGATGATGACCGTCGGCTCGCCGGTGAGGATGTTGCCCATGGCGCTCGTGCCGTCGCACTTGGTCAGGTCGTCCTTTCGCGCCGCCTCCTTGTTGCCGATGAGAACCGTGCTGCTGCCCTTCGTCACCTTGCCGGTGGTGCAGGGCGTCGGCGCGTTGGCCGGCGGATTCGCGCCGGTGCAGGCATAGGGGTCATCCTTGCAGACCGCCCAGTCGTTTCCGATCTTCACCATGGCGGTCTCGCCGGTGACGACGGTAAACGTGCCGGTGCCCGGCGCCTGGGTCGCCTTACACAGCGTCTTATCCATTTTTCGTGCGGCTTCGGGCATATTCTTTCGCTGACCCCCTTGCATTCCGTCCGACGACCTGTCGAACGCACAATTCGTTCAGTGTTGAAAGCATGACACTACGGCGCTGCGGCGCCTTCCTCGGGCGCCGGGGCTTCAACTTCCCACCAGAGTTCATCCTCCTGGGTGCGAAGCCCTCCTTTCTTCTCGATGAATTCCAACTGGGCGTCGGTGAGTTTTCCAAGATAGAACTCAATCGCATGAGCGCATCGGGTCATAACCCCCGGTACGTCCTCATCCGTGAGCTTTCCGCCTGTCGGGCCCGCCAGGCCGGCGGGCGAACTCAAATGATCCAGGAGTCTCGAGAAAACGCCGGCAAGCACGTCTGGACTCGCCGAATTACATTCTCGCTGGAGTCGAGAGACGCTCCAGACCTTCATGCTCGTCGTGGGGAACACTTGAAGTTCGAGATACACCCGCGCCACCTCTTCGCATCGACGCCGGTCGTCCTTGATATCCAGGATTTCGAACTTGCGCTTGCGGGCCCGCTCAACCCGGACCAGCCGGTCAGTTTTCAGCGATTCCAGCTCCAGATAGCGCCGATCGGCCTCCGGATCTGTCGCCCGCTTCGGCTCGACCTTCTTCTGTTCGGCCTCGATCGCACCGGCCACGACCTTTCGATCCGTGCGCTGGGGCAGCGTCAGGTAGACATCAATCAATGACTCGAGATGTTCGGCGGCATAACTGCGTCCCGAAAGCCGCTGAACGATTCCGGCGGCTTCCGCGCCATGGGCGGCATCGCCGACATCTGCCAGCGCGGCCGCAAGATAGAGGATTCGAAGCCAGGCGTCGGCGGAGGTGTCCCGTTCGTTAATCTTCTTCGAGAGCTTCGTGACGGTGTCCCGCAGATCGAAGAAGCGAATCAACTGTCCGAGTCGACCGGCATGTCTTGGCGGAAGCTCCTTGGCATCCAAGGCCTCATCCACAAAGTCGGCGACCTCCGAAGGATTGGCGCGCTTCGGCAGCGGCGTGGGAAGGTCAAATTTTCCGCCGCGCACGTAGTGATGAAGCGCTGTCTTCGCCGCATCTGTTTCAAGATATCCATTTGGAGGCTTTGGTAGCATTTGTCACCCGATGCGGAGTCATACGACCGTCGGTTGCACCATCTTGAGTCGTCGAAGTCCCTTGAAAATATGACCGGAATGCGTTCTCAAACGCTGGGTCAGCGTTGGATTGACCGGATCAGTCGGCGTATTCCGGCCGCCCATCAGGCGCCACTCGCCCTCAACCCGCGGTACGCCCGGCTTCAGCAGGACCAGCCACACGTTGAGCGGGCCGTCCGAGATTCGCTTGCGAATGGGACGATCGCGCCCGAAGGTCGACATGAACTCGGAGAACGCCAGGTTCGAGTTATTACAGAAGATATTGCCGTCGTGGTCTTCCTCCTGATTGGAGGCGTTGTTGAAACTGGTATGAAAGCAGTCACAAATCGCATGACCACCTTCGTGCGCCAGCGTCACGGGCGAGGTGTACCCGCCCTGGCTGACGAAGACCACCAGCTTGAATTCCGGTCTCGGCGCGAATGGCGCGGAGATCCCGACGTGAGCCAGAATTGCTTCGCCGTTCAGGGTCGCCGTCTCCAGGCGCTTGGTCACGATCGCACAGAGGTACTTGCCGGGGTTGTTGAAGTTCTTGGCGCAGACGCGGTAGTCCATCGAACCCACCATTCTCGCCTTTCCGCCACGGTTCGGATCCGCTCCCGTGTTGTACACATCCTCGTTCCGCACGCGATTGTTCGTCCAGCCGGATGTGCTGCTGATGGTCTGGGCCTCGCCCGGATCGCCCGTCACCGAGTGAATCGGGGCCATGCTGCCGTCGGCGTTGAAACACAGAATGTCACATGAGCCGAACGGGCGCGGAGAGCCGATGATCGGCGGATTGGGCGATACCGTGCAGGTCACGCCTTGCGCCCGAAGGGCCGTCGCAAGCTGACCGGCCGTCATCGCCGGCGACGCACCGGCAACGGTCGTGATCGACGCGCTGACCCTGCCGGACGTCAGATTGACTTCGGCGCGAAGCGGCTTTCCGCCGGTGGCCGGCAGCCCGTCGAAGTCCGAAATGGCGATCATGTTCTTCGGTTCAGGCACATCGTGAATAAAGTTATTCACGATGGTCACGCCCGGTCCCGGTTCCTTCACGCATTCCACGCCGACGTTCGCCTGTGCGTAGCGACGGCGAAGATTGAGGAACACCATGTCCCGCATTTGATCATTGCTGGCGCCGGATCCGGCCGTGCCGCCGACCCGGACGACCTTGAGTTTCACGACGAGTTCTTCCTTGCCGACATCCGCGACCGCGTGCGCCCTGCAATGGCCGCCGGCATCGGCATGTTCGCAATCTGGGGCCGGTCGAAACGCCTCGGCCCGGTAGTCGAGAATCTCAATATCTTGATCGGTGATAGCCGGCGTGAGCAGAACCTGGGTGGTGACCGCCGTGCCCGTATCATTGGAGGTGCCGGCGTCGTCATTGGCGAGATTGATCCGACCATCGGTGCGTTTAAGGTCGCGGTCCTCGGCATCAACGACCAGCCGCATGTACGGCGAACGATACCACTTCGTCGTTCCCCACCGCTTGCATCGAATCGCCCCGGTCGTGGTTCCGGCCTCGGTCAGATCCTGCCAGTTTTCTATCTCGTTGGTATTCGGCCGGAGGACCGGCCGCAGCGTCTTCATCTTGACTTCGACAAACTGATCATTGCGGTTTGCCGCGAAGAGATCCTGGACCAGCAGACGAAAATGATCCGGATCGGCGCTTGCGCCGTTGCTGAATGAAAAGAAGTTATCATCCCGCCAGGGATCGGGGGCGAATGCCCTGCCCTGCCGCCCGACGACGTAGTTGCTGATCGCAAGCTGGCTCTGTCGATCGGCCACGGCCTGATCGCCGCTCGCGCGGTTCCTGTCCTGGATGATGAAAACCCGGTTGACTTTTCCCTTTCGCACGAAGCGATGCAGCATTTCGGTCTGGCCGGTCTCTTCTTTTTGCGTGACCTCCGGTACGTCGACCCGATCACCGATTTGGACCTGGCGACTCGCGAAGTCCGGGTTCATCGGCCGGAGCTTCTTGCAATTGGCAAAACCGTTTTCCACGCCGATGCTGCAAAGCGTGTCGCCGTCGGCGGCCCTGATGATTCTGGCAGATGCCATACCTTGTTACTCTCGTTTCGCCGGTACGCCTTCATTGGGGCGGCGGCAGGACCAACATCTTGCAGGACTACCGGTTTACGCGTCGTTATCGTCGCGGTTTGTACGGTCCAATTCCCAGTAAAGTGGATCGTTCAACTTGCTGTTTTCGTGCTTCCTGGCGAATTCCTCCTGGTCCGGCTTCAGCTTGCCGCCATAGAATTCCACCGCACGCGAGCAACTCGTGGAGTATTTCTTCAGATCCGCCTCGTCGTCCGCCGTCAGCGCCCCGCGACGCGCGGACTCTTCCATGATGATCTGAAACATGTTTTCGAATTCCGCGGCCAGATCCGCCGGCGTGTTTTCGTTGCAGTCGCGCTGGAGCATCATGAGCGCCCAGAGCCGCATGTCGATATACG
>CALLKH010000041.1 GCA_938008425.1 uncultured Planctomycetaceae bacterium
ATCGGTGCACCAGGCAGGGCGTGCCGTTCTTCTTCAAGCAGTGGGGAGGGGTGAATAAGAAGCGAACGGGGAGGGAGTTGGATGGCACTACGTGGGATGAGATGCCGCGTAGAGCAAGACCGGAGAGAGACGATGCCAAAGCTGGAGCTGCCTCAACCCGAGAACGATGGTTACTTGATTCCGGTTGTAGGTGAGCATTCAAGGAGCAAACACTATTACCTTTCGCACTATATGCAGGCCTTTTCTATCGCCATGCAGCGTAAGAGATGGAGTAGCCTGCATTATGTCGATTTGTTTGCCGGTGCCGGGATTGTTGAACTTGAAGACTCGAGGGAATTGAGTTGGGGGTCGCCGCTTATCGCGGCTCAGATCGAGCCGAGAATCGATCGCATTCATGCCTGTGAGGCGGATCCACGAAAGCTCGAAGCGCTTTCGTTCAGGCTTGGACGATTGTCTCACAGAAAGAATCCTCAATTACTTTGTGGTGATGCAAATGTTGAAGTTTCAAAGATCGTCAGTGCGATTCCGCCCCGGAGTCTCACACTGGCATTTCTAGACCCATACGGACTTCATCTTGGCTACGAAACCGTTAGGTTGCTCTCGACGCGGCGCTGCGATTTGATTATCTACTTTCCTGATCGCGTGGACGTCCTTAGGAATTGGCGGATGAACTATCACGAAGATCGAGAATCCAACCTGGACCGCGTGCTCGGGACCGGTGAGTGGAGAACGATTTTCGAAACCAGATCCAAGGGCAACTGGGTTAAGGAGTTGCGTGATCTGTACATCACTCAGCTTGGAAAGTTGGGCTACACGACATTCAGGTTTATTCGAATCCAGGCAGTAGGGCGCCCGCTTTACCAACTAATATTCTGTTCTAAGGCGGATGTAGCTGCGAAAATCTGGGACGGCATCTCGAAGATACAGCCGGATCGACAGAGGTTGCTGATTCCGGATTAGCGGTCTTGGCATCGATAAGTGCGATTGGACACCCGCTAGACCTGCCTGGTGCGCTTACTTAGCATATTCGCATGGCCCCCAAACACTCCGGTCACGTTCGGTACACGATTCGCTCAGTCCCACCGGAGGTGGATCGAGCCCTTCGGAAGAAGGCGAAGGCCGTTGGAAAGACCTTGAACGACACCATCATTGAAGCTCTTTGTCGTGAGTCAGGCGTGACGACCGATGATACTTTGCATCACGACCTGGATCATCTCATTGGCGCCTGGGTCGACGATCCCGAGTTTGACAGGGTGATGGCCGAAATGGATGTCGTCAATCATTTGTAGAGCACTCGAATGAACGTCCTCGACGCACTCCTCCAGCGATTTCGCGACAAGATCATGCGATTCCGCACCGCGCTCGATCGCTTCAACAACGACACCGCCGAAACCGAGAAGGTCGGGCCGAACTGGAACGTGCGCGACCTCGTCGGCCACCTCGTCTATTGGACGACCGAAGGCGCTGATCGGCTGCCGGAAATCGCCAAGGCCTCCGTCGGCTGGGTCGAGCTCGACGACGACGAGGCCAACACCCGCGCGGCCATGGCGGCGCTGCCGGTGTACGACATCGAACGGATCAATGCCGATGTGTTCAAGAAATACCGGCGGATGTCGTACGTGATGCTCCTGCCCCAGCTTCGCGCCGCGGAGGAGAAGTTCCTGTCAGCGCTGTCACGCGTGGAGCCGAAGCTGCTCGTCGGCGAAACGCCGGTGCGGATGTGGATCAACATTTATCTGGAGCATTACGATCATCACTGGACGGGGTTGAAGGCGGCAATGGAGAGGCTTCGCTGAGTGGCGCCGTAGGCACGTCAGTTTTCGACTTTCCCCTCGGGTTCAGCGAGCCGATTCATAAGATCGATGAACTCGTCGGGCGGCATGAATTTCAGCCCCTCATCCGTGAGCTCATAGGGAAGCCTTGTAAACATACCGTTGCGATACCAGTAGATGTTGTTGGTGATCGACTTCTCCATTCGCTCGAATGCCATGTCGGTGATCGCAATGAATGATTGCAGCGACTCAATGATGTCGACGCCGTCGATCGGCGCACAGGTAATCAGATGGCGGGTCGGAATTCCGACGATTGCTCCGTGGTCACCGATGAATCGCTTCATCACGTCCGGCGATAGAACCTGTGCCGCAGTGAAAATGTTGTCACCTGTGATCCAGAATCGCTTGGGGTCGTCGTCCGATTCTCCCTTCATCCGTTCGAGTTCGCATCTCTTGAAGGTGTTTTCCGCGGCGATGCGAAACAATTCCTCGTCGCTTCTACCCCAGTTTACGGCGTTTTCGCGCTGCACGGTTCCGACGCCCGAGGAAAGGTCGTAGACGAGGACCGTCAGCACGTCCGGAATATCAACGCGACTCACGATGTGATCTGAAACGCCGCCAGGCAAATACTCGGGCGGGTAAAGCTGAATGCCGAGCATCTCGCGCACGGAGTCAAAATCATTCGCATTTCTCTCTAAGCGCTCCTCCTCCTCCTGCAAGTCGATGATCAGATCAAAATGTTCCTTGATGGCGCCTGCCCACGCACTTTCGGGCAGGTCCTGACATCTAATCGCGAGATTGCTCAACCCCAGCCTGGCGTTCTCGCCGATCAGGCCCTCGATGCCCTCATCCGTCATCCTGTATTGAAGCCCGCGTTTCCCCAGATCGGCGTGCAGCTTGTCCAGGAAAACCGGCGTCCCCTGCGGCCCCAGGAACTGGCCCACGCCGCCGTCGGGCTGCTCGGCCGTCGCGGCACGGCTTCTCAAATACCACGTCAGCCCCAGAATGGTGACGACGGCGACGCCGGAAAAATACACGAGCTTCATCGCTCACTCCCTTTATCCAACCCGATTTACAGTTGTCGTCCGACCGCTGATGATATGTTCCGACCAACGGCCCGATTTTAACCGCACCGCGAGTCCCGAAACCAATGCCCACCGAACTCGAATCCAAACTCCGCGTCGCTTCGCATGAACCCGTCCGGGAGAAGCTTCGCGCCGCCTCCGCCGCCTATGTCGGCCGCGTCCTGGAGACCAACCGGATCCTCGACGACGACGACGGCCGCCTGCTCACTTCGGGATGCGGCTTGCGAATTCGACGCATTCAGGTGCTCGACGGCCGCGGCCCGAAGCCGACGGTCACCTTCAAGGGCCCGAAGACGGCCGCCAAGTTCAAGCAGCGCGAGGAATGGGAGACCGAGGTCGACGACGCCGACGCGATGACCCACATCCTGGCGGCGCTCGGCTTCAAGGATCGCATCCTCTTCGAAAAGCGCCGCGAGACATGGAAACTTGGCGAATGCACCGTCGAGCTCGACGACGTCGCCCAGTTGGGGCTCTTCGTCGAAGTCGAAGGCCCGACCGAGGAGTCGATCGACGCGGTGCTCGCCCTCGTCGGCCTCGACGGCGGCTCGCCGATTCATGACAGCTACATCGCCATGCTGATGAACGGAGAAAACATCACCCCGGGCGAGGTCCGCGAGTTCCGGTTTGGCTGATCGCGTGCCGGCCAGCGAAGCGGGGTTCAAATCGACGCGGGTGGGTGAACTTCGCCGGTAATCTCAACCGACCTCTACACCCTGAATCGCTCGTTCTCGCCTTCGCCGCTCGTTTTTACCGGGCCTTTACCCCGGGTGTCGTTTGACGACACCGCCCCGCGCTTCTACATTCATCGGTTTCGACTTTGCCGCTTTGGAGGCGATGCACTGATGAATCTCGTAACCGGCGCAACAGGACTTTTGGGCAGCCACATCGTCGAACAACTCCGCAAGCGCGGCCGGCCGGTGCGATGCCTGGTTCGATTCGGCGCCGATCTTGCGTGGCTCAAGACCCAGGGTGTCGAGCTGGTCGAGGGTGACCTGACCAACAAGGCCTCGATCGAGCGGGCCTGCGAAGGGGTGCAGTGCATCTACCACGCGGCCGCCCGGGTCGGCGACTGGGGCCCGTGGTCGGAATTCCAGAAGATCACCATCGACGGAACGAATAACCTCTTCGACGCCGCCGAGAAGGCCGGCGTGCCGCGGTTCATCCACGTCAGCTCGATCAGCGTCTATGGCCACCGCAACGAGCCCGGTCTCGTCATCGACGAAACCGAGCCGCTCGGCGTGAACGTCCACCGCTGGTCGTATTACACCCGGGCGAAGGTCGCGGCCGAGCAGGAGCTCTGGCGCCGCCACAACGCCGGCAGCAAAGTGAAGTATTCCGTCATTCGCCCGAGCTGGCTGTACGGCCCGCGCGACCGCGCCACGATCGCCCGGCTGTCGCGGATGATCCGCAACGGCAAGGCGAAGCTCCTCGGCAGCGGCGACAACCGGCTGAACGTGGTCTATGCAGGCAACGTCGCGGAGGGCTGCATCCTGGCGGCCGACAACCCGAACGCCGTGGGCGAGGCCTACAATTGCAGCAACGACGGCGAACTCACCCAGCGGCAGTATTTCGACCTCCTGGCCGACGCCCTTGGCGCGCCGCGCGTCACCAAGCGCGTGCCGTACAAGGTCGGCTACAATGCCGCGTTCGTGCTGGAGTGTCTGGGCCACGCCTTCAAGTGGAAGAAGCCGCCGATGATCACGCGCTACGCCGTTTGGCTCATGGGCCGGGATTCGTTCTTCTCCGCGGATAAGGCCCGCCGCGAACTGGGCTGGAAGCCGACGGTCACCTACGAAGTCGGCGTGCCGGCCACGATTCAGTGGTTCGACGGCCTCCAAAAAAAAACGACTGAGCGCAAGCAAGCCGTCGCCTGATTGAGCATCGTCGAGCTTCGTTTTCTATTCGAAGATAATCAGTCCGTGTGACACCGTTGAATTGCGGCGCCACGCGGACTTTTGATATCAAGGTGCATGAAGACGCCGGCGCGGTTCAATTCGACCGGGCCGCTGATGACACCGCCGGCAGATTTCAAATGGATTCCACACCGCAGAACCCCATGCTCGGCATCGTCGGCGTCATTCGACGCGATGATCGGCTGCTTGTCATTCAGCGATCCGCCCACGTGCGGGCGCCGCTGGCGTGGTGCTTCCCTGGCGGCGAGATCGAGCCGGGTGAATCGCAGACCGAGGCGCTCGTCCGCGAGATGCGCGAGGAACTCAACGCCGAGGTCGCCCCGGGCGAACTGCTCACCACCCAGACCAAGCACGACGGCCGGCTGATTCTCTACTTCTGGTCGGCCGCACTGATTACGCCGGAGCCGAAGGCCAATCCGCACGAGGTCGCTGCCATCGAATGGCTGACGGCCGATGAATTGCGACGCAAAGAGGGTGTGTTGCCGGGGACGGCCGAGGTACTCAGCGCGATCGGCTGCTGATTGTCGCCCGTGAAATCGTTGGTCCGAGTTCGGGCGCCGCGGGTTCGGTCGGCAGGGGCTCTTCAAAGGCGGATTCACCGGCGGGCTCGAATGCCGAAGAAGCGTCACCCTTGATCAGGGACCTGAAAGTCAGCATGCCGAGAAACCCGAGCGTCGCCGAGATGGCGAACACGCCGGGGCCGAGGGTCTTGTAGAAGAACGTCCCCATAAACGGCGCGGTCAGCCCGCGAATGCCGGTCAGGAAGACGTGGGCGCCCATGTAGATGTCGGCCTTCGCAGGCTCGGCGAAGTGCAGGTGGCCGAGGTTCCAGCCGATCGCGCCGCCACCACGACCGAGTCCTTCAAAGCCGCGCGACAAGGCGACCAGCGTGATGGCCACGGCAAACATCCACACCGTGTCGAACGTTTCAGGCAGGAGCATCATCGCCGCTGCGATTCCGCCGAAGACGGATGCCATCGCCCAGGTCACCGCGTTAAGCACGCGAAATCGCACCACGCCGCGTCGATCGAACAGGCCCGCCCATGCCATCATCGAGACCATCATCATGAACTGCGGCAGCACTTCGAGCAGAATCGTCGAGTGGTTGTAATTCAGCGGCAGTTCCTTGGTGACCATGATGGCCATCACCGGAAAGATCATGATATTGCCTGTTCCCAGCAGCATCATGCCGAGGCAATATCGCCGGTATTCCGCGTCGTCGCGAAGTACCTGGTAGGCGTCGACGATGGGGCCGACGAGCCGCCGCCCCAGTCCGTTACTTGAGGCCTCGGGCGTGCGAATGGCCTGAAGCGCCGACTTTTCGCCGCGAACGCGCAGATGGCGAAGCTGAAAGAGGCCGAGGGTTCCGATGAGCGCGACGGCCGGATAGACGTACACATAGTATGCGGGGTTGGCGTCGAAGAGCAGGGAGACAAAGAAGACAGCGCCGATGCCGAGCGAGTATCGGACGATCTGAATCCGCGCGGCGATGCGGCCGCGCATCTGGGTCGGGTAGTTGTGTTTCCAGAGCCCGGATCGAACGGTGACGCAGCCCGAGAGCAGCGTTCGGGCGACGGCGATTTGTCCGGCGAAGATCCATCCGCCCCACTCATTCTGCGGCGTGAGGGCGACGGATCCGATCAGCAGGACGTTGCCGATTCCGAAGAGCATGAAGAGCGGGAGCTTGGGCCTTCTCGCGGCGACGCTACCCCAGACCAGCCCCATCAGGTTGGCGATGGTCGGGATGGCCATCACGATGGTGATGAGCCATTCGCTGCCGTGAAAAGTCTTGGCAACGACGATGGAGGAGCCGGCGCCCTCGTACATCCCGATGAAAATTCCCCATGGGAGAATGTGCCGCATCTCGATGAGGTAGTTTCGACGTGCCATGTACGGCACGCTTCGGGTGTGGAAGAGGTCCAAAGCTCGGCGGCTCTCTGGAAAAGGGGTTAGGTTTTCAGACTTCGGATTATAGCGGCGGGGGAAGGTTCGACGAGCGGCGGGCGAGAGCGTCTCTGAGGGCCGATCGGCTGAGGGTAAAAAGCAGGCAGCCCGTCGATGAGTGCGTCATCGACGGGCTGCCGCTCATGCCGCCCTGATCAGGTCAGGCGCGGTTGATTAGCCGGGAAGCTTGGTGTTGGGCTCGGCCCAGATGGAGTATTCGGTGCTGGACGAGTATCGGGGGTCGATGATCGTCGCACTGGCGTGACCATCGAGGAAGCCGAGCGAGAATCGGTTGTTCTTGCCGTGGTATCCCTCGGCGACGCGGGGAACGTTCGCAAGCGGCGCCTGTCCCGGGGCGACCATGTTATACGCATAGGTGTTGAAGGCGGACTCAGAGAAGATGACGAATCGCGACGCGGGGCCGCCGACCTTGTCCTTGAGCAGGGCCTTGCCGCCGAGCGTCATGTTGGGAATCTGGGGTCGGATTGAATACCAGCCGCTGGCGCCGTTGAAGGGAGGCCCTTCAACCCAGTACCAGTTGATCGGGTAGCTGTTGCCGTTGACGACCCACGACGGCTGCGTGCCTTCGGGGCTCGGTCCGCCGCCGACGAGCGGAGTGGACTCCCACTTATCCGACGGGCAGACGTAGCTCTTGATGACGCCCTTGCCGTGGATGCCGGGAGCAATGTACTTGTTGAAGGGACGCGTTTCGTTTCTTTAGCGGAAGGTATCGCTTCCGTTGTAGATCGGATGATCCGAGTCGGTCTGGAAGCCGCCGTAAACGTACTCGGACGAATAGCTCGCCGACTGTCCGGCGTAGGAGAAGCCGAGATTCCAAGGCAGCACGAGCTCGCCGTCATGATCATCGAAGTACATCGGGACCGTGCCCGCAAGCACGCGAAGGTTGTTGACGCAGTAGGAAACGTTCGCGGTCTCCTTCGCCCGGCTCAATGCGGGCAGGAGGATCGAAATGAGCAGCGCGATGATCGATATGACGACGAGCAACTCAATCAGTGTGAAGCCCTGCCGTTGCGCGCCCCGCGCGAATCTTCCGTTTGTCGATTTCATAGTTACTCCACCTTTCAACTGACTTCGCCGGCGTCCGGCGCCTGCCGCATGTGCGGCACTCAAAATTCACTTCTTATTACGAACTATCGCGGACAATCGGGGCACTTCCCGGGTCCGCCTTCTGCCGACTCATTGGCATACCACTTGTCATGCGTATCGCAGTGGCGGGCGATGACACCGGTCGGCTGCCCGCACTTCTCGCAGGGAAACGTGGATCGGGGCAACGCTGCGCGGCGCGAACGCCCGGACTCCTCTGTCGCCGCATGGACACTGCCGGGGATTTCAAGTTCCTTGAGCTTGTCCGCATTGATCTGGAAGTGCTCTCCGCAGGACTCGCAAATCAGATCAGCCGGCTCCGGACCAAACTGCTGAACGCTTTCCTCACCACTCCAGAAATACACCACCATCGATGCAGTGAGAGCAATGACGATGATGCCTATTTTGAATCCCTTGCCACCCATATGCGACGATCCCTCTGGCCGACAGCATCGGACGACCATCGCCAATAGGTCAGGCGATGGTTGTCGGCCGAAGTTACGGCGAAATCTTCAATAGTTTATGGTTGATGGACTGGACATCCGACGCATCGCGAAACCCTCGAAAAGCCGCGTGTCTTTTACACGGGATTCGCAGGGCGTCTTCGACGCGTTGGCGACAACCGCACGTTCACGCGTCGTTCGATGCATGACGAGCCTGTCCGTGGTCCCAGAGGTGCTGGGACATCCACAACCACCCTCAATCTGAATCTTAGCACAATTCCTGTTACCGAAACAGCATTTTCCATGGGAGTTTAGTGTAGTCCGACGTTGCGGTTGCGGACGAACTTGGCCGCCATCGAGCTGTTTGCGTTAACAGCAGCTGACTTCTTTCCGGATCTCCCACGCCCGCTCGCTCACGATGAATTTAGTTGATGTAAGTTGTTGATAATACTAACTTAATGGCGATTACTGCGCGAAATAGCATGCACGGGCGTGTGCCGAGTTCCCCGTCGAACAATCAATACGAAAATGGGGAGGATCAGACTCAGAACACCGGGCTCCGGGACAACCGAAAGCAGGAGCCTCGGACGGGCATTCGAATCTCCAAAATTTCTGGAATGAACCACCATGCTGACGCTCGAATCGGCCGGCAACAGGTGTAGTGATACGTCACCCCCCGAGCTCAGATCGGCGATGAAAGCGCCGGCCGCCAGGAGCGGGTAAGTGGCCGAACCCGCGACTACGCCGCCGAAATTGAACGTCCCAACCGCCTCGTCGGTCGGCGTAAGAAAGCCCGGCAGAGAATTGAACGTAATCCCGGACATGGACGGCACGCTCGGCGAACCGGCACCCTCCGCCCATGCGTCGCTTTGCAGCCAGCGGATCGAAAAGAGTCCGCCGGCGGATGCATTGAAGATGGGGTTGTTTGGAGAGGTGGCGGTGAGCTGAAGTTGAACGGCCTGGATGGTCCACTGTCCGACGCCGAACTGGGCGTCGAGGAGCGACGTCGCGGCCGACGAGTTGAACCGAAGCACCGACTGAAATTCGCCGCGCGGCAGACCGGCCGCCGAGACCGCGAGGCCGCCGGCGGCGCCGTAGTTGTTGTTCGGATTCGCGCCGGACACGAAGGCATCGGCGACCGCCGGCAGTTCGACGATCCCGCCGGCGCGTGCGTCGGCGGCCGGCATCAGCAGGCCTGACATTGCAGTGATGATCAGCAGCGAATTAAGTCGCCTCATGTACTCCCCCGGTGGTCGCAAACAGGAATCGGATCAACTCCCCATTATAGAGAATTCGATCACCCCTCTTTTGGGGATGTCCGAATGGTGCGTAATTTATTGCAAGCCGGTCCGAGAATGCCGCGAACCGGCGCGAGGTGTGTGGGTGCATTCGCGCGGGAGTTCAAGTGTGCGTCGTGGACAGCGGTTCGCTCTTGTGGCGAGCGTGCTGGCGCCATTCGTCCGCCGATTGCTATTCCCCCGGGTCGTCGCTATCCATCGCGCGATTGAATGGTTTTCTTCGCCGCTTTCAGTGCATCGCGCACGTCGTCGTCGAGTTCATGCGAGAGCGCCTTGTCCAGCCGCTTCAGGTCGGTCGGGCTTCCAAGTTCCCCCAGCGCCCGGACGGCCTCCAGCCGCACGAGGCGTGACTCATCGTCCATCAGGAGATGGCCGAGAAGACCGCAGATCTTGTCGATGGAAAAGTGTTCGCGCGGCACGCAGGCGCCGGCCGCCTCGCACGCGCGGCGTCGGACGAGCGACTTCTTGTCCTCAAGCACGAGGATGATCAGTTCCACGCTGGTGTCGGGATCGCGCCGGGCGGCGATGCCGGCGACGGCCATGGCGCGAA
>CALLKH010000042.1 GCA_938008425.1 uncultured Planctomycetaceae bacterium
TCGTTCATCGAGGGAATTTTCTTCTTCTTGCCCGTCTCCTCGTCGGGCTTGAAGATGATGATCTTCGCATCCTGCCCGCCGAGCTCGACGACGCTCTGCACGTCGGGGTACATCTTCTCAACCGCGAGCGAGACGGCATTGACCTCCTGCACGAACTTCGCCCCGATCCGACGGCCGATCGCCGACCCGCCGGAGCCGGTCATGAAGACGCGAAAGGCGTTGCGGCACGTCGGGGAATTTCTGCTCGACGACCTTCAGCATTTCCAGGCATTTTTCGGGCTGCTTGGTGTCGTGGCGCTGATAGTCGCAGGCCAGCATCTCGTCCGTGATCGGATCGACGACGACGTACTTGACCGTCGTGCTGCCGACATCGAGGCCGATCATGAGCCCCTTGGGATACTTTGCCGTCCCGGCGAACGGGAGTTCCTCGATCTTCGGCTTGCTCTTCTCGGCCTTGGCGATGCCGATGTTGAGCTGGACGATTCCCGCGTTCACGTCCTTCGGCTCGCCGCTCTTGCTGCCGCACGATCCGCCGGATGAGCATCCGCCGCCTGAGGAGCCGCCTGAGGACTTGGCGATCGGAAGGGACTTGCCAGAACCGGTCGTCGAACATCCGCCGCCCGCGACGCCCTTGTCAGAATCGAAATTATGAGATGCCATCGGATTGCTCCGTGAGTGTGACTATTTGCTACCGTAGAACCGTCGCATATTCCTCAAACTCGGCGTCACTTCGCCGCCGCGAAGCAGGCGCCTCAAGTCCCTCTCCCTCGAAGGGAGAGGGAAGTTCACGGCCTCTCCGCGACGGAACGCTGCTCCATTCCCTTGGTTGTCTGGTTCATCCCACCCCGCCCTTCGGGACGGGATGGGGCACCCGCCTGTTGCCCATTACGCCAGATCGTCGCCAATCACACCCCCGCAGCCTTCATCTTCCCCGCGACATAGAGCGCGAAATTCGACGCTTTTCCGATCACACCCGTCGTATGCGGCACGTGCTGCAACGGCCGGCGCAGGTCTCGATTCTCCGGCCGGGCGACGAAGTCGCGGATCTGATCGATCGTGTAGCCGGTCGACTCGATCGTGCGCTTGAACTCGTCCTTGCACTTGTTCTTGGCCTCTCCCAGCGCCATCTGCACGCGCGAGTGGGCGTTGATGTCGCCCTCGCCGCTGGTCTCGATCGGCAGGTAGATGATGTCCTTGAAATGCGACGTCACCGCGGCCTGTGCCCCGTCGCTCTGCGTGCTCGGCATGCAGCCGAACGGCTTGAGCGAGAGCACCATGTGGGCCATGTCCTTCGACGAATAGTAAATGTTTTTCGCGACTTCGAGATGCCCTTCGCCGCCGCCGGAGCGGGAGTTGTAGTACGGGTGCCCCATGCGCGTCAGCTCAAGCTGCGGGGCCAGCTCGTGCGCCGTGCCGCCGACCGCACCGCGGAGCTTGTTGTACTCGCGGATGATGATCTTCTCCGCCAGGTTCAGCGTGAATGCCTTCTTGCGGTGGTTGAACTCCGCGCTGAGCCGCTCGCCGATGCTCCAGATCGGAATCTCACTGCCGTCCGGCCGCATCGCCTTGCGGTCGCCCGCCTTGAGGCCCGCCTGGTGCAGCATGTAACAGATCCACGTCGCCACCGGCTCGACCAGCACCTCGCCGCCCTGCTCCTCGATGAACGGGAACATGTTGAAGTTGCCGTCGCCCTCGGTGGTCTGCGCCCAGAACTCGCCGGTGATCTTCACGATCGGCTTGTTCCGCGTGAAGTCGACCTCGATCTCCTCGTCGATCAGTTTGCGGCACTGCTCGAACACCTCCGCGTAATAGGTTCCCTTGAGCTGATCGAGAAACTTCGCCGCGTCCTCGCCGTTCTTCACCGCCGGCACGATCTTCGACAGGATGCTGGTCAGCGCCCCGCCGTGAATCTCGTCATAGTTCTTCTGCGTCAGCGCGTCGCGGCAGATTTCCACGCATTTTTCAAAGACCCGGTTCGTCTGCCCCGCCACGACCTCGTACGGCCGGATCTGGTAGGCGACCTCGTTCAGAATGTCGCCCATGAAGATGCCGTTGAGCAGCGACAGGAAGAAATTCAGATTGAATTCGAGCCCGGCCTCGACGGTGTCCTGGTTCAGGCCTCCCTGCTGCTGGAACAGCATGACGCGGAAGCCGTCAAACCCGCTGTTGCGCAGAGCGAGCCGGTACTCCGCCTCGTACATGCCGAATCGACACGGGCCGCAGGCGCCCGCCGTGATGAAGAGATGGTTGTTCAGAATCTCGTCGATCGAGAGCCCCTCTTCGTCGCGCATGCGCTTGAGGTGGTTCACGAGCGCCCCGACGGTGAAGTACGTCGGATTGCACTGGCCGTTGTTGCCGTATTCCTTGCCGGCCTGAAAGTCCGCCTTCTTCGGCACGGGAATCAGATCGACCTTGTAGCCCAGCCCCTCGAGGCCGGCCTTGATCAGCTGGTCGTGCCGCATCGTCAGGCCGCCGATCCAGATCGTGGTGTGTTCACGCTCCTGCCGGGTGAACGGCCGCTCGACCGGCCGCTTGAATTGCCGGACATCCCCGACGGTCAGCCCCGCCTCTCGCATCATGCGCTCGCGCTCGGCGGCCAGCGTCTGCTCGATCGAATCACCCAGGAGCGGAAGCGGCAGAGTTCGACCCTGGGTCTCGGTGTCTGGAGACTTCGTCGTGGTGGCGACCATAAATCACCTCATTAGGAGTTACTAGCTTAGCGAACCGCTGCGCGCCGAACCGCGCCGCGCTTTGCGGAGTATCAAAACGGACCGTCGATCATAAATCCAGTAAAAAGTCGGATTAACGAGAGATTCCGGGCGGAGCGTTCTTCCCATCCATCCGTAACGGCGTCGGTTAGCAATCACTAACTTACGCTTTCTTATCGCCGAATTCCGCCGCGCGGCTTCATTCTCATTCCACGGACGCAGGCCCACCGCCGTAACTATCGCTCCCGTCGACAAATAGGCCCGTACGCGACATGCAGGGTCGCATTCCCTTCCTCCCGGCCCGCTCAAAAAAAATCTCGATTTTTCTCCCAACCTGTGACGCGCTCCCGTGTCCGCCCATCAGGCGGAGAACTCACGAGCGATTCCGCCCGCCCATCACGCGACGCGTCCGACCACTTGGGCCGCCGCTATAATTCGCCCTGGAGGTAACGCCATGACCCGTCGCACCCTTCCCCTCGTGGCCGCGTTGGCGCTGTTCGCCCCCGTTCCCGCCAATGCCCAGCCCGCCTCAAGGCTCGGACGAGCACTCGAAAACTCCAAACCACGGCAGGATCCAAAAAACGAGGCCCGACGGCAGGCCCAGCTCGAAGCTGCGGCCAATCAGCCGCGCGTGATCGACAACCCCGCGGATCAGCAGCTTCTTCGCATGCCCCAGGGCTACTACATCATCGCTCCCGACAAGTACCGGCCCGACAACTGGAGCCCCCGCATCCGACTCCGCCGCGACTACAGCGGCCAGAACCTCGCCAACGGCCCGCAGGGCTTCCGCTACGCCCATCGGTATCGCGACTACCCGGGCGGCTACACCCCCGGCTATGACTACGGCTACTTCGACGGCGGCCCCGCCTACTACGCCGGACCCGACGCCTTCGCCGAGGCCTATCAGCAGGGCCGCTACGACGCCGACCATGAGTACGGCGACTTCATCGCCGCCCAGCGCGCCGGCCGTTTGCTAGACGCCAACAAGATTCAACTCGTCGCCGGGCTCCAACAGTTCCAGGCCGGACGATACGACCGGGCGGCCATCGAGTGGGTCGGCGCCTCGAAACGAAACGAAGGCGACGCCGCTTCGCGCATCCACGCGGGACACGCCCTGTTCGCCGTCGGCCGGTATGACGAGGCGGTCAAGCTTCTCGCCCGCGGATTTGAACTCGCGCCGCAGCTTGCCGAGGGCTACTACGACGTTCGCACCGACTACGGCAATCCCGCTGACTTCGAGGAACATCTCAACCAACTCAAGACCTATGTCGCTTCGAATCCGAACGATGCCTCCGCCGTGACGCTGCTCGGCTACATCGTCGCCTATACCGAGGGACCGGCCGCGGCGAACCCGTTCCTCGAGCGGGCAGACGATCTCAACCCGAATGACTTCTTCGTCGCCAAGCTGATCTCCATTTCACGAATGGTGACGCCGCAGGAGGGCGTCGCGCGTGCTTCGACGCGACGGCCCGCCCGCAACGCGCAGCCGAAGGCGATCGAGGAAATGCCCGAGACGGCGCCGGCCGACGCTGACGGCGATCCCACCGCCGAGCCCGCACGGCGCGAGACTCCGGGCATCTTTCGAGAAGATACCCCGGTGATCCGCCGGGTGGTGTATCGAACCTCGCGGCACGATTGAGCCCACCACTTACGCCCGATTCAACGGGTGAGCGCTGCGACCGGATTCGATGCTTGGTCCGTGACGCCGCATCTTGATTGCATGGTCTGAACGTGGTCCCGGCGGCTTGAGTCGTGGCGCATCCTTTACTGGGCGCGGGCCGGTGCCTTAGCTCAGTTGAAGAGTTCGCACGACTCGGCGTGCCCACGTCCTCGAAATCTGCTAGACTCTTCTCTTTGTTTCACGATCTCCCCGAGGCGCCCGACATGCCCGCGAAGCCCCCCAAATCGTCCGACGCACCGAAGTGGTACGAGCAGGGCCTCAAGTTCGCCTGCACCCAGTGCGGCAACTGTTGCACCGGCGCTCCGGGGTACGTCTATGTTGACGAAGATGAAATCGAAAAGATCGCCGCCTTCATCGGCCGCCCCGGCAAGGGCCTTGGCAGGGAGCATCTCCGAAAAGTCGGCAACGACTATTCTCTCACCGAAGACAAAACCAACGGCGACTGCGTCTTCCTGAAGCGCGACGCCGAAGGCCGTCGCACCTGTTCAATCTATCCCGTCCGGCCGCTGCAGTGCCGAACGTGGCCCTTCTGGGATACGCTGCTGGAATCGCCCGAGGAGTGGGACGCCGCCGCCCATGACTGCCCGGGCATGAACAAGGGCAAGAAATACGATCTCGTGCAGATCGAAATCCGCCGCACGGCGAAGGCCTGGGAGGATGTGCCCGCGTGACGGACCTCTCGCTCAACGAGTTGATTCTCCAACACGCTCAGAACGACGCGCTCGCTGATGATGTCGCCCGGGTGTACGCCGACCTTGACAGGACCATCGCAAGCCACAAACCCACCTGCTGGAACTACGGCAACTGCTGCCGCTTCGCCGAGTTCGGCCACAAGCTCTACGTCACCACGGCCGAACTGGCGTACTTCGTTCGTGGCAATCAAGCGAAGTGAATACCGCCGACAGGAGAATCGGGCTGCCCCGGGCAGGTCGAAAGGAAATGCACCGCCCGGGAGCACCGCCCGATGGGGTGTCGAATTTTCTTCTGCGACCCGGATTCACAGGACTGGCAGAACGACGAATACGAACGGCGGCTTGGTGAACTGAAACGCATCGGCGAAGCCCGCCATCTGCCTTATCGGTATCAGGAGTGGTTATCGGCGCTCGCGGAAACCGCTCTACCTGCGGCACTTGCGGAAGACGGCGATAATTCGCCCGCGGTAGCATCCCCGTCCGTCCCGAACGTTGACCCGACGCGGCCGACCGTGGTAGAATTGCCGCAGGTCAGAAGTACTGACTCCCACCGGTAGCGAGGGGCTACCCGACGGGGCGGCCGACCGCCCCCTTCCGACAAACGCACACCCACACTGCGTTCCAACGAGGTGCGACTTATGAAGCTGGCTGCCAAACTCATGATGATTGTGCTTGCGGCGATGATCTTCGTCCCGACGCTCGGTTGCGGCGTCGGCACCACGCCCGAGGAAAACAATCGACAGGTCCGACGCATCGCCGACTACGACGCCCGCATGCTCGTCGACGATGTCAATTTGCTGATGATGACCAATCGAACGCTTCGCACGTCGCGCTGGGTCATCGACTAAGCCGGCCAAGCCGCGGACGCGAACGGTCGCGAATGACTCATCCGGCCGTGACGCGGAACCCGGCGAGACCGCCCGCGATCTCGCGCCAAGTTTGAGCCCTTTCCAACGCCGCCTACAATGGCGGCGTTTTTCATGCGCGGCGCGGGGTGCGCCCGCGATGCAGGAAGGCCCGGACTCATGCCCGAACCCGAGTGGATCCCGCTTTGCAAAGTCGATGAGTTGACGCCCGGCCGCGCGCGGTATGTGGAAATCTCGGGGCGCGAACTCGCCGTTTTTCGACTGCCGAATCCCGATCGCTTCATCGTCACGAACAACAGTTGCCCGCACGCCGGCGGAAATCTCTCGGCCGGGACCGTCGAGGGCAACATCGTCACCTGCCCGTGGCACGACTGGTCATTCGATCTCGATTCCACCGAGTGCACGATGACTGAGAAGGTCTGTCTGAAGAGGTACGAGACGAAGGTGGAGGAAGGTCGCGTGTTCATTCGTTTCGCACGGACTTGACCGGCGAATCTTATTCGATTCCTTTTCGCCGCCATATGGTCACCGTAATCCGCCATCGTGCGTGGCGAAACGCGGGATCAATTCGATCCTTCAGCGCCGCCTCGGGATCTTCGAGGTACTCGTGCGGCTCACCGGCCGGCGCGTACCGCCGAATCAGAACCGCCCGCAGCTCGGCCCAATCCGGCAATTTCATAAATCCGCTCGTTTCCAGCGTCGTCAACGTCAGTGGCCGATCGCCCTGTTCCAGGATTCGCACCATTGCGGTCGGCGTCTTCGCGAAGAAGGCGTCGCCCTCGCCGATCGCCTCCTGTTCCTCCCAGGCGGCCAGCCACTCGCGAGCGTCGGTTCGAATGACGTCCGCCCATTCAAAGGCGTCGCCGTCGCGCGGCGGCGCCCAGCCCGGCAGCATCTCCTTCTCTATCGGATTGCGGTTCTGATCGTTGGCCCGGTGCAGCGCGAAATAGTACCGCGCCGCCGGATGCGAGCAGACGGCGTCCGGCGAACTCCGGCTCCAGTTGGCTTCATACAACTCCCGCGTGACGTTTTCAAAGGGATCAAGCCAGCGCAGGCTCGACCAGTGACGCTCGGTCACAAGATTCACCATGCACCCGAACCAGCCCGCGACGAGCGCGAGCATCGCCAGGCGGCCAAGCCGGGGCTGTGCGGTTTGAGCGGCACTTGAGTCTTCGCCGGTTCGTTTGCGTCGTTCGCCCAGAACCCCTGCGACGAGCAGGCACACCGCGCCGCTGAGCGTCATCGCATACTTGTCGAGCAGCGTTCGCGAAAGCACGCCGGCGGCGATCGCCCCGGCAACAATAAAGATGAGCGGCGCAAAACGGCGCCAGGATTTCGCCATCGCCGCTGCAACACATAGCACGCCGACGCCCATCGGCCCCCACGACCACCAGGCCGACAGCCCCGCAAGATTCCCCGTCACCAGCGTCAGCCCCAGCCGTCCCGCGGAAGATGCCATCGACCGCCATCCGCCCTCAAAGCGCGGGAAGCTTCCGACATGATGCCAGAATGTCGGCACCCAGGGCGCATACGCTAGCACCGCGACGAATCCGCAAATGACGCACAGTCGCAGAGCGTCACGCCGCCCCCGCGTCGCGAAGACCATCGCCAGCCACGTCAGACCGACGATCACCGGCCCGAAGTAGTTGGTGTAACACACCGCCGCCGCGACGAGCCCCCAGAGGGCGGACGATCGCCAGCCCACGCGTACGACGGGCGCTGTCGGCGTCGGCGACTCGCTTCCAGCCGGGCCAGTCGAACGCTGCATCGCCCGAATCATCCGGCCGGTCGCCCAGAGCAGCATTCCGACCAACAGAAACATGGCACTGTACCAGCGCCCCGCGAATCCCAGGAACAGATGCGCCGGGTGCACCGCGCAGATCAGCAGCGTGAAATTCCCGGCTCGCTCATCGAACCACGCCGCGCCGGCGCGGCGCATGACGACCAGCCCCGCAAGAAACAGCACGATCGACACTGATCGCAGCCCGAACGGCCCCACGCCGAAGACGCTGACCCATAGATTCTGAAGGACGTAATACAGCGGCGGGTCCGGGTCCTCGCCGCGCCCCAAGGCGCCGACCATTTCGCCGAGCGGCATGGCGTACAGCCGGCAGCTCAGTGCCTCGTCATCGAAAACGGTGTAGTAGTTCGCGCCGAACACCAAGAACGCGGCGACGGCGACATAGATCGCCCATGTCCAGCGCGTCTCAGGTTTCGCAGCCTCGTCGTTCATTCGCAGCTCGATGCCGGGCTTGTGCTCACTCTCGACTCACTGAGTGTCGAGGTTGCGACCCTTCGTCACCGCCCCGGGGACGGGGCGGCTCTGATTGTCGCGACTGTGACCAGTCGTACTCGTCACGAGTCGCACTCGTTTCAGGTCGCCCGTGGCATTCGCCGAAAACTGATTCGCGCCTTC
>CALLKH010000043.1 GCA_938008425.1 uncultured Planctomycetaceae bacterium
GACAGCCAAGCCAGAGGGTTATGATTAGGAAATAACCAGTCAGCAGCGACGACCGTCTTGATGACAAGGGGCTCGGTGATTTCAACGCCGACCCTTCTCGCAAGCGGTCATTGAACGAGGAGGCGATGGATGGGTGGGAGCAGGCGCATCAGGGGGATGGGGAACATGGTCAGAGGTTGGTCGGTTCTACTTGGCGCGATCGTCGCCTGCCAGGTAATCAGCGCAAACTTCGTATTGGGGGACATCGCCGAGAGCCAGGTGCTTGTCGTCTACAACTCCGCGGCGACCGATGCCACGGCGTTGAAGAATGCCTATCTCGCGGCACATCCGGGGATACCGACCGCCAACGTACTGGACCTGAACGACGCCACGCTCTTGGCGAATCCCGCCAATCTCACGTACGCGCAGTTCAAGACCTCGATCCGCGACCCCATTCGCGCGTACCTGACCGGGGGATTCGGACCGACGCCGCAGACGATCATCAGTATCGTACTCATCCGCCCGATGCCGCACCGCATTCTCGACAGCGACTTTCCGCTCGCCGGCGACAACGGAACGAACTCCGGCAACGAGGTCAACGCGGGCGACGCAACCTATGCCGCGGTGGATGCGGAGCTGGTTCTGCTCTGGCAGAACCTCGACGCCGGCGAGGCCGGCGGAACGATGGACAGCAAGACCGACAACATGATCGACAATCCGTATCACCAGTCGTCGCTGCCGATCAACAGTTGCGGCACCTGCGCCCGATCAAACATTCAAGTCGCCAAGACATTCACGAACTCGTTCAATTTCTTCTGGGCTCTGGGCGGCTCCGGCGCTACGCAGCTCCGCCCCGGCGATATCTACCTGGTCTGCCGGATCGACGGCAATTCGCTCGCCGACGCGATGGCCTCGATCACGCGGGCACAGAACCTGCGCATCAACAAGGCCAACGGCATCATTCTACTCGACGAATACAATGTCGACGGCGGCGCAAATGATCTCGACGATGACGGCCTTGGAATCCCAAACGATCCGTTCCTGGCCGGCGACGACTACGAGGAGACGGCCGCGATCATGGCGCTCAACGGCTGGACCGTTCGCTACGACGGCACGGCGAATTTCATCGACTCCACCGAGGAAACGCGCCCGATCATCGGCTTTGCGTCATACGGCGAAAACCACAAGCGCTGCCCGGGCTGTGAAGACCCGCCGGGCAATGCCACGTACATCCAGGGCTTTCGTTTTCCCTCCGGCGCGATGTTCAACACGATCGAGTCCGACAACGGCCGCGCACTCAACGGCCTCTCGACGGTCTTCGGGCTCGAACAGGTGGCGGATTTCATTTCCGAAGGCGGCACATTCGGCGTCGCGCAGGTCTGGGAACCGTTCTCATTCACCGTGCCCGACAACGAATTCCTGTTTGTAAACTTCCTGGTGAACGGCCGCACCTGGGCGGAGGCGGCGTACAGTTCCTTGCCGGCGCTCTCATGGCAGCAGATCGTGGTGGGCGACCCGCTCGCGAAAGCGAACGTGGTGGACGATCCGGGCTTGCCGATGGGCGATTTCAACGGCGACGGCAACGTCGACGGCCTCGACATCGAGTGGTATGTCGATATCGTGCTGAACGGCGTGACCGGCTACCATGCCGCATTTCCGACACTCGACCCGATCATCCGCGGGGACTTCGACGGCGACTTCGCGGTGACGCTGAACGACCTGCCCGGGTTCCTCGCGGTGCTGCTCGCGATCTGACTCGGCGGACCATGGGGCAGAGATCAACGCGGCCCGTTCGAACCCGGATAGCATCCGGTTTTCGGCCGGTGGCTTCTCACTTCACGTAATCGGCCAGTCGCTTCATGACCACGCGATCACAGTCCTCCGCCGTCACGGGTTTGACCTTCATGAAAACGGGCTGCTGGTTGTTCTGAAAATCGACGATGACCCATTCACCGGATCGGTCGCAGAGCACGAAGTGAACGGCGTGCGCCGGCCCGCCCTGCGGGTCGATCATGTACTCAACGAAGAGTGCGTAGCCTGTCTCGGCGGGCGACTTGCGCAATTGGTCGCGAAAGCCCCGGGCGAGATCCCATAGACGTTTCTGCTGATTCGAGCTGGGTTGAAGATCGATTTCAATCGCCGACTCCATCACCTTTGCACCGCAGCCGAGTTCGCGGGAAACCGCGTCCGCAACTCGCCGGGCCGTGTCGGCATCGGGCTTGCCGTTGAGCCGCGCAGGATAGACCGCGATCGATGAGGACTTCAATCCCGACTTGAAGTCCTTGAGGCGGCCCTCCATTCGCGCGCGCTCGGCCCGATCGGGGATCCCTGACTTCGCCGCCCAGAGTTGAGCGAACTTTCCGGGAGCGTCAGTGGAAGGCGGCGACTTCTTCCACTTCATCATGGCAAAGAGCCGCTCGGCGACAAGGACTGAACAGCCCATCGGATCGGGATCACGCGCGACGATTCGTTTGAAGTCGCGATCGCCGGGCATCTGTCGGTCCGAAATCATGACCTTTCCCCCGGAATCGGCAATGACCCAGCGAACTTCGGTCGGGCCTTTCTTCGGTTCACCAAGGAATTCGGCGTAAAGTGTGAAGTCCGACGGGTTCTTCGCCTTTGCCACGAACTCGCCGAACTGTTTCACAGTCTCCGGCCAGTCCCCGGCGGATGTCGGTGCAAACGCGACATCGGAAGCCTCGAGCGCGGACATGCCACTGGATTCCAGGACCAGTCCGAGAACGTCGGCGACGTTTCGATCCGGCTTCTCCAGTACGCGAACAGGATAGATCTCCAGGCGGGCACGGGGCCCGGCCTTCTTCAGGGCTGCCATGGTTTCGGCATCCTGCGCGGACCGCTCGTCCGTCGCACGTGCGGAATCGAGACAGCCGACCGCCATGACCGCCACGAGAACCAGTGCGTGTTTAATCAGTCTCGTCGTCATCGATGATCTCCTTTTCTCCGAGTCTTTTGGTATGTGTTCACTTACATTACCCACAAAAAAAAGGCGATTCTCATTGATCACCGCTCCCAAGAAGGAATTGCCCGACGGTGGCAATCAGTCGCTTCCGGTCTGAATCGCCGAGCGCGCCGAGTTCGCGGCCGATATTCGCCACCGTTCCAAGACCGATGAACGCCCACGCGGCCAGCGCCGGCGGAATACCCGCCCCGGATCGGCCGCGCTTCGGCTGCGACACCAGCTGGGCGAGCAGAAACCGGTGGAACCGCGTAAACATCGACTTCAATGCCTTGCGGATCTCCGGATCATCGGTCTCGCCGAGCCCGGTGAAAATAATGCGATAATGCCCGAATTCCCCGTGATGGATCGATTCAAACTCGAGCAGGCGCCGGGCGCCGCCGCCATCGGCCGGAGCCGTCTCCAGCAGGCGAAGCCAGGTTGTCTCCGAGAAATCGTAAACATGTTCGATGGCCGCGATGAACATCGCCTTCTTGTCCGGCCAGAGGCGATAGAGCACGTTCTCCTGAATGCCGCAACGACGGGCGAGCGACTGCGTCGTGGCCCGACGATACCCCAGTTCGGTAAACGCATCGGCCAGCGCGGGGAGAATCTCGCGTCGCTTCTCAGATACTCTGCTCGGACGTGACACCTCAGGGCTCCATCGGCGGCGATTCTGTAAGTATCCACATACATTATGGCGCCGATTTGCCCGGCAGTCAAGCGCCTTGAAGAGAATCGGAGTGGATGTGCGGCCGGGAGGCGGGAAACCCCCTCAGGCGACGGCGCACTCGTGCCGGGCCGCATCGGGCTCGACGAACTGAAGAAGCCGACCGGCCTCCTCAAGGACCAGCCCGCGGGCCGCCTTCGGCAGCGACTCGAAGGGGTCGAGCGTCAACTTGGCCGCAGTCTTGGCACGATCGACCTTCCAGGTGCCGGCGGCGAATCCGTCGATGAGAAAGGTTGCGCGAACCCGCAGGTTCTTGGTCACGAGAACCGGGCGGTGTTTGTCGGCGATGATCCGCGTCCGATCGACGTGGGACAGCACGAGATTGTCGTACTCCGGGAGCAGGCGGATCGGCGCCGGTGTGTCCTCGGAGGGCCGCGGCGCCTTGGGCAGGTCATAGAGTTCGCGCCCCCGCTCATCTTTGAACACGCGGAGTTTCTTCTTCAGGCGTTCGAAGTGTTCAGCGAGATTCTTGAGCCCCGACCAGGCCTGCGCGTCGGCCGGCGTGGCGGGGCCGAAGGCGGCGAGATAGCGGAGAATGAGTGCCTCAGTCTCGGCATCGGCGACCGGCCGAGGGGTCTTCGGAATGTCCATTTTGACGCCGAGCCACGTGTCGGCGACGGCGAAGTCGGCTGCCGTCGGAAAAGCCCACGAATCATCCGTCGGGACCTGCACCAGCGGCAGATGCGTTCGAACCGCGTACGCCATGGCGCGAACATCGCCATTGAGCTTCTTCGCCGTGATGTACTTTCGCAGGTCGTCGAAGGTGCGGTGCCGTTCATCGAAGAACTCCCGCGACATCGACACCAGCCCTTCGAGATCAAGCTGCTTCGCGCGATCGCGTAGCACCGAGAGCATCCCCGCCGTGAGCGCGGGCTGAATCGTGGGACGGAATGCCAGGAAGTCCTTCGCAGACATGAGATGAATCGTCCCGCGCATCGTCGTTGCGCGAACCACCTTCCGGGCGTGCAGTAACTTCGCCAGATGGGCCCGCTCGAACGCTTCCAGCCGCGTCCAGAGACCGATGAAGGGCGGCCGGGCCTCCTGGGCCTGAAGCCCGACGAGCCGCTCGATCGCGCGCAGCGGAGTGATTTTCTCGCGGGCGAGCAGGAGTTGGCGCGCGAGCGTCGCACGATTGACGGCTTTCAGAGACAGAGTCTGAACGGGCATGGACTGACCTCAAGAGGCGGTGACGAACGAGACTCAATCAAGTGCACGGATGACAGTAGTGGGTCATTGAAAATGACGGGGCAATCGAAGATTCGGTCAGAAGCGTACCCTTCGAGCATACAGTCAGAGCCGGGCTGTCTCAGCCCTGTGAAGCCGTTGCAGCAACGTTCGACGAGACCTGCGATGATGAAAAGCAATTGCCCACCCGTTTGCTCAATTCACCGCCCCCGGGGACGGGGCGGCTCTGATGATCGGCTTCGTCGCCGCACAAATCGCGGCGTCGCCGCCGCACCGAGAGAGCGTGGGTTCTTCTGTATTCCCAAAGGAAAGAAGCAACACCCTTAATACCGGGTTCAGTTCGTCCCGGGAAACATCCTCGCTGCGTCAACTGTACGATTCAAGCCTTCGCCTCGATTCGCTCCAGGCCGTTCATGTAGCCGCGAAGCGCCTTGGGCACCGTGACGCTGCCGTCGGCATTCTGGTTCAGTTCGAGGAGCGGAATGAGAATGCGCGGGCTGGCGATCACGGTGTTGTTGAGCGTGTGGCAGAAGATGTTGGACTTCGTCCTGCCGTCCTTGTAGCGGAGATTCAATCGACGGGCCTGGAAGTCGCCGAAGCGGCTGGCGCTGTGGGTCTCGCCGTAGCCTTTTCGCGAGGGCATCCACGTCTCGATGTCATACATCTCGACCTTGCCCTGCCCCATGTCCGCTGTGCAAACCGCGAGCACGCGATACGGCAGCTCCAGCGCCTGAAGCACCGCCTCGGCGTTGGCGATGATCTCGTGATGATGGCGCTCGCTTTCGGCGTCATCGGCGCGGCACAAAATGACCTGCTCAACCTTGTCAAACAGGTGAATGCGGTAAATGCCGTGCGTGTCCTTTCCGGCCGCCCCGGCCTCGCGCCGGAAACAGGTGCTGACCGCGGCGAACTTCATCGGCAAAAGCGATTCGTCAATGATCTCATCGGCATACATAGCCGTCAGCGGCACCTCGGCCGTCCCGACGAGGCTCTTCGCGTCGCGCTCACACCGATAGGCCTGCTCCTCGCCGCCGGGATAGTAGCCCGTGCCGTACATCATCTCATCGCGAACCAGCACCGGCACCGTCACCGGCTCAAACCCGCGCGCGGTGATCGTATCCATCGCCAACCGCAGCACAGCCTGATGCAGCAGGCTGCCGGCGCCGCGCAAAAGATAGTTTCGCGTGCCCGCGATCTTCACGCCGCGCTCGGTGTCGATGATGCCCAGTCGCTTGCCGAGTTCGACATGATCCAGCGGCTCGAAGTCGAACTTCCGCGGCTCGCCGTGGCGGCGAACCTCCTTGTTGTCCGCATCGCTGGTACCGACGGGAGTCTTGTCCGACGGCACCTGCGGCACCGTCAGCATCAGCGCCTTGAATTCTTCCCCGACGGCCTGGTTCTCGACTTCGAGGTCCTTGAGGCGCTGCTTCAGCGCCGCCGATTCGGCCGCCAGCCGGTCACCCTCTGCCTTGAGCTGCTCGGGCGTGCTGCCCTTCTCCAGCATTTGCTGATAGAGCTTGCTCTTGGGGTTCTTGTAGTGGGCGATCTGGCCGGAGAGCTCGTTGCTCTGGTTGCGAATGCCGTCGGACTCCTGCTGAATCTCGCGCCGTCGCTGATCGACGGCCAGCAGCCGGTCCAGATCGGACTTGATGCGTTTGACCTCGCAGGCCTTGCGGATGACGTCGGGGTTTTCACGGATGAATTTGATGTCGAGCATGTGATCTTCAGGTTTCGGGGTTCTGGTTCGGCGTCTCCAGGTCGCTGCGATCCGGAAGACCTTCATTGTCAGTCGAGGCGACCATGATACGGGAAAACCGGGATGGGCAAAGCCGACCGACGACAGCGGCGCGAACCGGATTCGCCGGTATACTTCCCGACATGAACCTCGCCCACTCAGACGTGAGAACCATGAATAAGGCAACCCGTCACACAATCTCGAAAAAATACATCCGGTCGATTCCGGGGCCGGCCTCGTTGGCCATTCTCTGCGGCCTGTTCGCGGCCATGGGAATGGACTGTCCCAACACTGGCGGGGTGCCCGGGACCGGCTTTCCGAAGACCGTCGCCTGGAACCAGACGGCCATCAATGGCGACGCGGCCGTGGGACCGGCGGCGATCCTCGCGGCGGACTTTGACGGAGATACGCTCGTCGATCTGGCCGTGGGGTACGAGGGTTTCGAGTCCGCTCCGCCGCGGGTGATCATCTTTTTCCGCCAGAACGACGGGACGTTTTCACCGGTGACGCTGCTTGAGGGAAACAACGTCGCCGGCGTGACGAAGCTCGCCTCCGCCGACCTGGACGGGGACTCGCGTCGCGACCTCGTGGCGGCTTGCAACGGGAGAATCATCTATCTCCGCGCATCCGCTGATCCACGGCAGGCGGCGAACTGGACCGGGTTTGAAGTCGCGCAGTCCTCCGGCGACGGCATCGGCCAGTGGAACGACGTCGCCATCGCGAACGTCGACGGCGTCAACGGCCCCGACATCTTCGCATGCGGGCAGAACACCGGGCGGCTCTCATGGTTCCGCAGCCCTGCGGCGAACATCGCCACCGGCACCGGATGGGTCCGAGTGGACATCGACGCGACGACGCGCACCGGCGCGGCGTCGCTGGCCGTGATGGACATGAACGGCGACGGCCGACTGGACGTCATCTCGACGGCACCGGGCGAAGAAGCGGCCCGCATCGCGTGGTACCAGTCACCCGCCAATCCGCAGACGGGCACCTGGTCCAAGTTCCCGATCGGCAACCTGGCGGCCGCGACGCGACTGGCGATCGGCGACCTGAATGCCGACAGCCGGCCGGACGTCATCGTATCGAACCCGACCGGCCGACAGATCGCCTGGTATCAGCGGCCGCAGGATCTTTCCATGGCGTGGCCGGGTTTTCTGCTGACGCAATACACCACAGCAACGCCGGTGGATGTGGCGGTAGCGGACATCGACGGCAACAGTCAGCCGGACGTGGTGGTCTCGACGCGAGCCCCGGGTTCACTTCGGTGGTTCACGCCGGTCGGGGTGCAGACGAACCAGTGGGTTGAGAACAACCTTCGCGATCTCGCCCAGAACATCAATGCGGGGCGCTTCATCCTGGAAGACTTCGACGGCGACAGTCGTCGTGACGTCATTGGGTTGCTCGTTGGCACGAACACGAGCAACGACGGCGTGGCGCGGTGGGAGAATCCGGAGTAGTCCATTCCTCCATTGCTGCCGCGAGCGTCCACCTATTGACGGGGCGGCCCGCGAGATCGTATCGTCCAGCCCATCCCCGCCGATTCCCGGCGATTGGGATGGAGAGAATTCCATGAAAAATCGTTGTATCGTTTTCATCCTTCCGGGCGCAATGTGCGCGCTGACCGCAACCGTCCGCGCCGATCTCGGCACGCCAATCTCTGCGACTGCGGCGCTGAATACCACTGCGGCAACGGACGCCGGAAGCGACGGGGCGCCCGCGCTGGCGGCGGACGGCACCGGCCGCTGGGTCGCGGTGTGGGACTCGAGCGAAAACCTCGGCGGCGCAATCGGGACCGACGTGGACCTGCTCTTCGCCCTCAGCGACGACGACGGCGCGACTTGGAGCGCGCCGGCGGTGTTGAACAGCAACGCCGGATCCGGCAACGCCTTCGACGGCGGCGCGTCCATCGCCACGAATGGGGCCGGCCGCTACATCGTCGTCTGGACCACGCAGGAGAACATCAACGGCGCGATCGGGGCGGAGGGCGACCTGCTCTACTCGATCAGCGATGACAGCGGTGCGACGTGGAGCGACGCGGCCATTCTGAACAGCAACGCCGCCACCGACACGGGCCTCGACGGCAGCGTCAACATCGTTTTCGCGGGCAGCAACGTGTGGGTCGTCATTTGGTCCAGCGACGAGACACTCGGCGGCACGATCGGCACGGATTTCGACATTCTGTATGTGCGCAGCACCGACAACGGCGCGACGTGGAGCGCTCCGGCGGCGCTCAACTCAAATGCCGCGAGTGACACGGGCGTCGACTTCCTTCCATCGCTTGCTACGGACGGCGCCGGCGTCGTCATTGCGAGCTGGATTTCATCCGACACGCTGGGAAGCACGGTCGGCGCGGACGACGACATCTTCTACTCACGATCGACGGATGGCGGCGCGACATGGTCCACCGTATCGCCGCTGAATTCCAATGCCTTCGGCGACACCGGCTTCGACGAAATCCCCTCGATCGCGACCGACGAGCGCGGCAAATGGATGGCGGTCTGGGGCTCTGCCGATTCGATTTCGAACACGCTCGGAACCGATTACGACGTGCTCTGCGCGACCAGTGTGGATAACGGCGAGACCTGGACCTTTCCGCGGTCGGTCAAGACGACGGCCGCCACCGATACGCCGCTCGATTCGTATCCGTCGGTCGCCGCCCACCCGGACGGACACTGGGTCGTCGCCTGGCATTCATTAGACCTGCTCAACGGGATGGACAGCCCCGACCGGAATCTGCTCGTCGCGCGCAGCGAGGATTTCGGTGAGACCTGGACTGATCCGGAGTTTCTCAACACGGTTGCGATGCCCAATACGGGCGAAGACACGGTGCCGCGGCTGGTCTCGGACCACCTCGGCAACTGGGTCGCGGCCTGGTCGAGCTTTGACGATCTCAGCGCCACCATCGGCGGCGAGGGCGACGTTCTCTTCGCGCGGTTCATCCTGCCGGACTGCAATACCAACGGCACGGCGGACGGCAGCGACATTCGCGACGGCACCAGCGAGGACTGCGACGACAACGGCGTGCCGGACGAATGCGACCCGACGACCGACACAGACGGCGACGGGGTGCGCGATGCGTGCGACAACTGCCCCGAGGCGGCGAATGCGGATCAGGCCGATGCCGACGGCGACGGGGTCGGCGACGTGTGCGAGACGAATGACTGCGGGCCAGACTGCGGCAGCGGCATGATGATGGCGATGCCCCTGACGGTGATTGCACTGAGCCGCTCGCGGCGGCGTCGGCGACGGCACGTGAGAATCCGTTAGCGCGACTGCATTGCGCCAACGGATTCCGGCGCCTGCAAAGAAGCAAGATTCTGAAATCTCTACGCGCGGAACCGGCCTGCGCAATAGATCACTCGGAGTTTCCCTGGCGGCTCAAGGACTTGTCTTGGTGGATAGCACTACCCGATCGCCATAGTACTTCAATCCGGCCGTTGTTCCCTTTGGAAAGTTCACCAGTTCTACCTGCGAAAACTGGCCGACGCGGGCGTTGCACTCGAGGAAGGTGAAGGTCTGGCCGTTGGTGGGCGTGAATCCGTCTGCCCGTTTGATGCGCAGCGTTCCATTAAGAAGCGCCACGCCGGAAACTTTCAAGACGTCATAGCCCATCTGCGGCTCACTCCCGGCGATGTCGATCTCAATCGTTCCCGCAGGGCCTTGAATCAAATTGGCCAGTGGGCTTCCGACAATCTTCAGGCCGCCGACCGGGCTCCCCGGCGCGATGGTTCCACCGGTGTTGTTCAAATGACTCGTGTGGAACTGGCCGTTGCCCGTCAGGCGGCCGGCGGCGAGCGTCAGCGACTCCGTTTCCGTCGTGATCGTTCCGCCATTGAGCAGAAGCGATCCGCCGGCCTGTTGCGAGAAACCCGCATTGAGTCTGAGGAATCCGCCGAGGACCTCAATCGTCCCATTGTTCTGAACCGCGCCGGTGAGCCGCGTGGTGCCGGAACCCGAGTGTCGAATGACGCCGTGGTTCTGCAACTGACTGGCCGAATCCAGAATGCTGAGCGTCGCACCGGCCGCGAGTTCAATCACGCCGCCAGTCTCGTTGACGAACGTCGAGCCGTTTCGCAGTTGCAGGAGCGACCACGGGTCGAAGTTCGCACGGCCGAAGTTTCGCATGACGTGGCCGCTCAGTACGGTCGCGAGCCCGAACCGCATGTTAGCGGTCTGGGCGATCTTGATGCTTCCGGGGCCGGTCAGTTGGGTGATATCGATTTCCGCGACGCCGTCGACGGTGATTTCGCCGGCGTTCGTGGTGAACATGGAGGAGTAGATCACGCCGTCGATGACAACTTGCGCGCCCGCGGGAATCGAGAGGGTGCCGTTGATGTCGACGAATCCCCGGCCGGTGAATTTCGTACCGTCCTGGAGTGAGGATGTCTGGCTGAAGGCCTCTAG
>CALLKH010000044.1 GCA_938008425.1 uncultured Planctomycetaceae bacterium
GAACTTCTCGCCGTCGCAGGCAAACTCCATGTCGATCGGCATGCCGTAAGCATCTTCGAGGCGCGCGAGCATGTCGCGCACGCGGGCGGCGAAGGGCGTCGTGCGGATGAGCTTGTCGAAGGTGACGCGGAGCTGATCAGGCCGCGCGTCGATGTGCAGCCCCGGCGGCGAGAACAGGTCGCCGTCGCGGTACACGGAGACGATGCGGTCGATCATCGGGATGCCGTCGCCCTGCTCGAAGGCCTCCTGCACGCGAATGGACTCGAGGCGGTTGCGCTTGATGTTGATGACGTCCATCGTCTGCTGGCCGCTGCGGAGGATCTCCTGCACGCTGGATTCGGGCCGCAGCGTCGGCGCGCCGAGGGCGACCATGCGCGGGTAGTCGCTGCCCACCCGATCCACCGCCCGCGTGCCCAGCCCCATCACCACACGCGCCAGCCCGTCCTCACGCTTGATCCGCGGCGACCAGCGATACTCGTTACGCGAGAAGGCCACCCCCGCAAAGGGCGGGAAAAAGTAGTCGCCCACGTGCACGCCGACAACCTTCTGAATCAAAACCGCCATCTCTTCGACATAGTCGATGAGGTTGTGTTCACGGCGATAGAGGATCGGGTCGGGCGCCATGACGCTGGCGTAGACCTCGGCGATGGCGGCCAGGACCGTCCGCAGGCGCTCCTCCAGCGAGCCCTGGTTGGCCACGAACACGCTGGCGTATTTGCCGGAGAACGCCGTGCCGAGGCGGTCCTCAAGCAGGCTGCTGGAGCGCACGATCACCGGGTGGTTGCCGACGGCCGTCAGGATGGAGCGCAGGCGCTGAACAATTTCGAGCGGAAAATCGCCGATGCGAAACACGCCGCGGATCAGCGGGTACTCGCGGCCGACGTCGTCGATCGGCTTGTATTTCTGGTTGGCGTACTCGTGCAGCCGGTTAAGGCGCAGGAAGTCTTCGACCACGTCGCTGCGTAGGAAATACGACTCGGGCATCGCGACCGGCAGAAACGGCGATCCGCCCGCTTTCTCGTCGGCGTCGGCGAGGATCTTGTAGGCCAGGATCATGCCGCCGGCCTTGCCGCCGATGCGGCCCATGCCGGCGTCGCTGCCGATGATGTGCCGCGTGACGTCGGCGAAGTCGCGGATCTGAAGGTGGTTCTTGGCGATGCCGATGAACTCGAGCTGGTCGCTGAAGAAGTGGCGGATCAGCGCCACGCGCGTGCCCATCACCTCGGCCGGGGCGAGCTTCGTCTCACCCAGCGGCAGTTCGCTGAAGCGCTGAATCTTGTCGGCGAGCTGGCGGAAGGAGACGTTTGCCTGGTTGGCGACGGTTTCGAGGTTGTGGACTTCTTCCTGCTTGATGGTCAGGTTGACGAGGTCGTCGATCTCTTCGCCCGAGAAGTGGGCGCCGGTCAGGCGGCGGATGATCGTCTCGACGTGCTGCCGCTCGGTATCGCTGAGGCGGTCGCGTTCGAGCTGATTGGGGTCGCCGCCTTCCTGAAGGCGCGGCCGCCCGGCCGATTCGCGGGCCTCGTCGTGAATGGCGTCGATCGAGGTCACGCCCCCCTTGTGCAAAGCGACGAGCACCTGACGATAGATGCGTTCGGCGAGATGCGGATGGGCCTTGAGGTGCCAGTCGAGCCGGTCGGGCACCGAGTTGGGGGGCGCTTCAGCCATTGTCGCGTCAAACCAGCCAGATCCGTCGCGGCGTGAAAAGCGGGCCCGACGGGATGTGCCTATGATGAAGCGGGCGGTGGATTGACGCAAGCCGACGAGCGGGTCGCCTCGGCGCGTGCCGGGCGCTCTTTTCCTGCATTTGCATTATACTGGCGCGAGCCATCGGCGCGGTCCGATGCGTATTGGCCGGGAGCATTGATCGACACGCCATGAGCCGACGTCGCAGCGAAAAGTCATCCACCCGCAAGGTTGTCCCGGCCGTCCCGCACTGCGACGCGACGCCTGCATCGACGGGCGGACGCGGCGTTTCGCTGCCGATCCTCGCTCACGGGCCGGTCAGGGCCTCGCGCAACAGCCGCCGCCGGGCGATCGTGCTGATTGTCGTTCACGTCCTGATGGCCATTCACATCGTTCAGTGGCTGATCGTGGGTCGGACGCTGTCTCCCGTCGAGCCGTCCGAGGCGATGTACACGCTGAATCGCGGCGAAGTGAGCGCGGGCTTCCTCTTCTTCCTCGCCGCCATTGCGGCGACGCTGATCTTCGGGCGGTTCGTCTGCGGCTGGGGCTGTCACTTCATCGCCTACCAGGATCTTTGTGCGTGGCTGCTGAAGAAGGTGGGCATCACTCCCAAGCCCTTCCGTGCGCGATTCCTGGTGCTTGCGCCGCTCGCGCTGGCTCTGTACATGTTCGTATGGCCAACGGCCTATCGCGAGGTGGCGATTCTGCTGGGCGTCGAGGGAGCTCAGCGCCCGATCTTCGAGAACCACCTGATTACCGCGGAATTCTGGGCGACGTTCCCATCCATTCCGGTGGCGATCATTTCGGTGCTGATTGCGGGCTTCTCCATCGTGTACTTCCTGGGGGCCAAGGGGTTCTGCACCTACGCCTGCCCCTACGGCGGGTTCTTC
>CALLKH010000045.1 GCA_938008425.1 uncultured Planctomycetaceae bacterium
GGGCGTCGATCGCCGAACTGCCCGAGTGGATGCCGGACGAACTCGCGCGCTGATTGAGTGGTTTCTTTTTTCCTCGTCATCCCCGGCTGTGGGTTCCGTCGCACCACGGCTTGTTTCCGCTGCGATGGCACTGGCAGACGGCCTTCTTCCCCGGCGCTTCGACCTCGACGACGATCGGCGCTAGACCGGTCTGCTGACGATTATGAGCACCGTCGCAGTAGGGCAGCTTCTCGCTCAGGCCGCACTGGCAGTAGGCCTTCTTACCGGTCGACTCCTCGACGACGATCGGTCCCGTTCCGTGTTTCGGCTCCATGTGAATCCTCCTCGTAATGCGTGATTGGTCTGACGGCAGTCGACCGCGGAATACGGCGATCGGATCAACGTTAACGACGAATCGCGATTATACGAGGAATTGGGGATGGGGTGAGGAATGGGTGAAAAGGCTCTCGACGATTTCAGCCCGCCGCCTTCGACAACCGCTCGAACGAGACCTCCAGCCGGTCCTTTACGAGTTGCATCGTCTTCGGCCGATACTCACGTTCGGGAAGGCAGCAGTCCTCGATAAGCTTGAGCAGGGCGGGGTCCAGCGCTTCCGACGTCTGGTCGGACTTCTCATTTCGCCACGTGTACATGCTGACCGATGATTTACCCGACGAGGGCGTGTTCAGCTCGGTCTCCACCGTGCGGCCAAGGAAGATCTTGTGCATCGTCGCGCCAAGGCCGAAGACATCGGTTCGCTGGTCGAGTGCGAGGCGGTCGACCTGCTCCTTGGCGATGTAGTCCTTGGTGCCCTGAATGCGCTGTTTGCGGGTGTACATCGGGCAGGCCTGGCCGAAGTCGATGAGCATCGGCTTGCCGTTCTTGGCGCAGAGGATGTTGATCGGCTTGAGGTCGGCGTGAACGAAGCCGCGGTTGTGCAGATCGAGCAGGCCGTCGGCGATGTGCCAGAAAATCTTGACGAGCAGGCTCGGCGAGGCGTCCTCGGCGTACTTGTCGAGGGAAATGCCGTCGAAGTAGTCGAGAATGACGAAGGCCTCAACCGCCCGCAGCTTTCGCTTGATGATCCCGTACTCGTGGCTCTTGCGAAGCACGGGGTGCGAATTGTGAACGCCGATCTCGAACTCGTTCTTGAGCTGTCGAACCTGGGAGTTGAAATTCTCCGCCGTGGCCGAGACGTACTTTTTGCAGTAGTGCTTGTTGTCTCGCACATCGCGCATGAGCATGACCTTGGTCCCTGCCCCCAGACCAAGCTCACGGACAAACATGAGCGATTCGAGTCGTTTAGACATTCCTGCCTGCCTCGGCCTCGCGCTCGTGCCGCGATGACCGTCCACTCCGTATTGAATGTCACCGCCTTTGGAGGATTATTAGCCTCAAACGGTGAACGATTCGCGTGCTATTTCCGGGAAATTGCGAAATCAGGTCGGCTCGTCACTCGGCGGGGCGGCTTACAAGGCCTTTGGCGCCGATTCTGGGCGTATAACGCTCATTCAAATGCGTGTTCGACCAAACGAGTGACGGGCGTCACCCACGATTTTGAGTCGCCCCTGGGGCGGTCATAAACCGTTTTCGCAATCCCTGCCCCGTCCAGCGGCATAACGCCAAAACTCTAGGCGATATTCGCGTGAACGATTTATGCAAACCACGGCCGGAGGGGCAATAACGGATATCTCAAGAAGGGGGCAAAGCGGAGAGACGTGCCAAACGTAAAACGGGGAGTATTGCTATCCAGATAATCCAAAAAAAAGGCTTGTCTCCATCCAATCCCTGACCACCTTGTTGACCCAAGTATAAGGGCGGATGAAGTGTCTTTCCACCCCTGGATGGGACGCGTTCCGGAGCGAACCTGGCAACCGACCGCAGGATGGGTCCCCAACAGACTCGAAGTGGGCACATCTCCCCACACCTCGGCGCGCGGGCTCCCCGTTTTTTCCCAGTTTGGATCTGACGCGACGCATTTCACGGCCCCTGTCGCAGATCGCCCGCGCGGCACGCCAGATGTCACAGGGTGTTATGCCTCGCTCTAGCGATCGCTGGTCTTGGTGCCAGCCACGGAAGGGATCGGCCATGAATCAGTCGCCGACACAACATCGGGAGATCTCGCTCAAACGCTCGTTGCGACGAGCCCTCTCGTTCATTCGACACTTCGGACAGGCGCTTCGCGAGAGCTTCGGCCGCCACCATGATGCCACGCTTCGGCCGTCGTCATGTTACGATTTTGAATGATTCTCCACCGGCGGGATCAGGGCGACCGTCGCTTCACGACCCGGTCACGGATTGGTCCGTGCCAGTGGAGACCAGCAATCGATCGCGGTCTATTTCGCCGCAGGGGCCGGCGTCGGCGGAAGTCGATCGTCGAACTCATCGCCGCGAAACGTTGAACCCAGGTAGGTATCCCGAACGAGTTGATCCTTGATCAGCTGCTTCGGCGGGCCTTCTCGCAGCACCTTTCCTTCGTGAATGATGTAGCTGCGATCGGTCACTTCCAGCGTCTGCCGCACGTTGTGATCCGTGATCAGAAATGAGAGCCCCATCTTCTCGCGAAGGTGCAGGATTTCCTTCTGAAGATCCTGCACCGCGATCGGGTCGACGCCGCTGAAGGGCTCGTCGAGCAGGATGATCGATGGCTGCGTAACCAGCGCCCGGGCGATCTCGAGCTTTCGGCGTTCGCCGCCGGAGAGCGTCCTCGCTTCCTGCCGGGCATTCTTGGTCAGCCCGAACTGGGCCATCAACTCGGCTGCTCGCTGAACGCGCTGGGCGCTCGTCATGCCCGGCATCAATTCGAGAATC
>CALLKH010000046.1 GCA_938008425.1 uncultured Planctomycetaceae bacterium
GCGCTGTGGCGCGGCCCCGCGATGGGCGATCACGAAGTCATCGTCGCGCAGATCGCCCGTCAGTCGATCCAGTCGGGCGACTGGCTCGTTCCCCAGTATCTCGACACCGCGTTCCTGGTGAAGCCGCCGCTCGCGCCATGGCTCGTCGGCGCCGCGACGGTGGCGATTGACGGCCTCGTCGGCAGCCCAGTCGATCAGCCCCCGGTGAGCAGCGCCACCGCACGGCTTCCATCGGTCATCGCCGCCTTTCTGACGGCCTTGATTCTTCTCAGGCTTGGAACATCGATGTACGGCCGAAGGACCGGTTTCATCGCGGCGTTCATCTACGCCTGTTCACTGGGAGCGCTGCTCTTCGCGTTCAACGCCACCGCTGAGTCCATCCTGACGCTCTTTTGCACATGGGCCTTCGCCGAGTTCTGGTGGGCAACTCGAAGCACAACCCAGGCCGGTCGCCGACTCCATATGTTCCTGTTCTACGTCGCGTTCGGACTTGCGATGCTGGCCAAGGGGCCGATGCCTTTGATGCTCGTCGCCACGCCCATCGCCGTCTGGTGGTGGTGTTCGCGGCCGACCCGCCTCGTTGCGGCGGGCGGATTCAGATCCGCTCCGATCGCGCTTCGATTCGGCCTCGCGGACGCGTGGCCGCGGCTGCGCGCCGCGCTCGGAAGTCTTGGACTCTGGTGGGGTGTGCCGATCTTTCTCGCGATGTTCCTTCCCTGGATGTACCTCGTCGCCCATCGCGTCGACTACGCATGGCACCTCTGGGACTACGAGTACCTTCATCGACTCAAGGGCGACTACCCCGGCTGCAAGAGCGGCCGCTACTACTACTACCTTCCGATCATGTTCGGACTGATGGTCCCCTGGATGCTTTCGATGCCCGAGGCGCTCATCGCCCCGTTTCTGCGCCGATACAGCCGCGACCGGCGCGGTCTGACCTTTGCCTGGTACTGGGTTGTCATCGGTGTCGGAATCGTGTCACTGATGAGCTTCAAGAAGCCCTACTACATCGTTCCCGTCCTGCCCGGATGCGCCCTGCTGCTCGCGCCGGTGATCCGCGACTTTTTCTACCGCCGGCACAATCTGAGCGAGAAGACGATGAAGGCGCTCTATGTCACGATCATCGCCATCTGGGCGGTCGGCTGGGGCGTCATGTGGTTCGTCGCCAGCCACATGTATGAGGAAATCTGGCACGGTCCCGTTGCGCTGTACTCACCGCTTTTCGTAATCTTCCTTTGCGTCGCCATCGCGGCCATCGGCTGGCTCTATCTCAAAGGCCGACGCCGGGCCAGTCTCATTTCGCTGGGACTGACCTCCTGCACCGCATTCTCCGCGGCATGGTGCATGGTCGGACCTGTCGTCGATAACGTGGAGGACCCGCTCGAGTTGGTCACCGAAATAAAGGACTCCGGCTTGCCGGCTGACACGCAACTCTACTGGGCCAGCAACCGGCCCGACGGCCGCGTCGCGTTCTACGGCAACGTGTCGATCCGTCAGATCTTCGATCCATATCGACTGATGGCGGAGCATCACGCCGACGCCGGCGACGACATCGATCTGCTCCTGACCGTCGGCGGCCGGATCTGCGACATGTTGCGAGGTTCTGAACCCGTCTACATGGTGTTTCAGCGCGGCCAGCTGAACCAACTTCGCGGCTATTACAATCCCCCGCCGCCCGTTTTCGAGGTGCTGAGCGTCGATCGAGGATCCCCTGGCGTTGATCAGGAAGACTGGGTCCTGGTGACAAATCAGGGGCATTCTGCTCTTGAATGGCCTCGGCCTCGCTCGCGACCGACCGTCCCGGCCTCTCGCCCATAATTGTGACACCTTCGTGACGCAGCTCGCATGGGTAGAGGCCCGGCCTGGAAGGCGAGGCCATCTTCCTGGCATTCTTCATCCCGCTTCTGAGCGGCAGGCCCCGCCGCTGACTCTCAATCGCGGCATCAAATCCGGCGCGGCGGTATGAAGGCGCGCTGCTCACACAGGTGTCGAACCCGTGCGCCTCGCATTCGTCCACAGTCGATAATTCACCAATGGGAGCGGGGAAATCCCCAGATTGCGCCGGAATCCTCAATTGGAATAATCTATCGATACATCCTGACCGATAGTTGGTGTACGGGTAAACCCTGAGGCTGGTCCCGAAAAGAGCCTAACAATGAGAGGCATCCACGTTATCCTCGCAGACGACGATCTCGCCCACCGCACCCTGCTGGGCGAGGCACTGGCCACCGGCAGGCGGCCGATGAGCGTGTTTTCGGTCCGTAACGCCACCCAGTTTCGGGCCGCCATTCGCACGCAGCGGTTCGATTGTGCGCTCCTCGACTACTATCTCGCCGACTGTACCGGACCGGACCTCGCCGCTGATCTGAGAGCCGTCGACGCCGATTGCCCGATCATCTATCTCACAAACTGTCTCCAGCAGGAAGTGGCCGTCGACTGTCTACGTGCCGGTGCGTTCGACTTCGTGATCAAGAACAACGCCCTCGCCGACAACGAGCTCTACGACCGCATTCGAATGGCGGTCGCAAGTCGCCGAAGCATTGAGCGGGAGCGCCGCAGATCCGAGCGAAAAGTCCGCGCGCTTCAGCGCGAAGCGAACCACGATTCTCTGACCGGTTTGAAGAACCGCCGGGGGCTTCAACACGATCGACGGTCGAGTCGCCGAAAGGGTTCAGAGCGTCGAGCCATTCCGCCGGTCATCATGATCGACCTCGATCACTTCAAGGCGATCAATGACGCCAACGGACACCCATTCGGAGATCAAGTTCTCAAGGCCGTGGCCAATCTCCT
>CALLKH010000047.1 GCA_938008425.1 uncultured Planctomycetaceae bacterium
ATTGGAGCATCACGTGCAGCGCCTTCTTGGCGACGCCGTACGGAGCATTAGTCTCCTCGGGATAGCCGTTCCAGAGGGCATCTTCGCGAAACGGGACCGGCGTGTGTTTGGGATACGAACAGACGGTGCCGATCTGGACGAATTTCCTGAGTCCGCTGCGCCGGGCGTGCTCGATGAGGTGCAGGCCCATCGCCATGTTGGCGAAGAAGAACCGCCCGGGGCTGGCGCGATTGGCCCCGATCCCCCCCACTTCGGCCGCCAGGTGCAGCACGATCGTCGGCCGCAGGTCGGTGTACAGCCGCGCGACGGCCGTCTCGTCCGTCAAATCGTAATCGGCCCGCCGTGGCACGAGAATATTCGACGCGGGCACCCCGACATTAGCCAGTTCAGCGCAGACCGCCCGACCGAGAAACCCGGCGCCGCCGGTGACGAGGATGCGTTCCTGTTTCAGGTCGATGCTCACGCGGCGAACAACCCTCTGATCGTGTGGTTGGTTCGGATCACGGTTGCCGTCCGGCGCGGTGCTCCTTCAGAACGCGCTCTTCCTTCGCGAGTTTCCAGTCGTGATCAACCATCATCCGGACGAGTTCGTCGAACGAGACCGTCGGCTCCCAGCCGAGAATCTCCCGCGCCTTGCCGGCGTCGCCCTGGAGCTCATCGACCTCGGTCGGCCGCAGGTATCTCGGATCGAGCTCAACGTGTTTTTCCATGTCGAGGCCGACGATGGCGAACGCCGCCTCGGCGAATTCCCGCACCGAATGCGACTCGCCGGTGGCGATGACAAAATCCTCCGGCTCGTCGTGCTGAAGCATCAGCCACATGGCGCGGACGAAGTCGCCGGCATAGCCCCAGTCGCGCCGGGCGTCGAGATTGCCGAGGAACAGCTTGTCCTGCAAGCCCTCCTTGATGCGGGTTGCCGCGCGGGTGATCTTCCGGGTGACGAAGGTCTCGCCCCGCCGCGGGCTCTCATGGTTGAACAGCGTGCCGCAGCAGGCGAAGAGGCCGTACGCCTCACGGTAGTTGATGGTCTGCCAGTGTGCAAAGACCTTGGCACACGCGTAGGGGCTCCGCGGATAGAACGGCGTCGATTCCCGCTGGGGAACCTCCTTCACCTTGCCGTACATCTCGCTGCTCGACGCCTGGTAGAATCGCGGCTTTTTTCCCGAATCCCGAATCGCCTCCAGCAGCCGCAGCGTACCAAGTGCCACTGTATTGGCCGTATAGATCGGCTGATCGAAGCTGACGCGCACGTGCGACTGCGCCGCGAGGTTGTAGACCTCGTCCGGCGACACCTCGGCGATGAGCCGCGACAGGGCGCTGCCGTCGGTCAGATCGCCGTAATGCAGGAGCAGCCGCGGGTCGGGTACATGCGGGTCTTCGTAGAGATGATCGATGCGATCGGTGTTGAACGTGCTCGACCGGCGGATCAGGCCGTGGACCTCGTAGCCCTTGTCGAGGAGCCATTCGGCCAGATAGCTGCCGTCCTGCCCCGTAATGCCTGTGATGAGCGCCCGCTTGGTCATGTTTGTTTCGATCCGTTCAGGCTTCGCACCCGCGTCTACCGCGATTACCGTCGGCCCGATGCGCGAAACCACTCGACGAATCGCGCCAGACCGACCGACAGATCCGTGGCCGGTTTGTAGTCCAGTTCGCGCATCGCCAGCGTCACATCGGCGTAGGTCTTCTCCACATCGCCGGGCTGAAGCGGCTGCCGGTCGATGATCGCCTTCCTGCCGAGGGCCCGTTCGATCGCCGCGATCAAATCGCTCAGCGACACCGGCCGCGACTCGCCCAGATTATATACATGATAGCCGCTGCACCGATCGATCGCGCTCACCACACCCGCGATGATGTCGTCAACGTAGGTATGATCGCGCTTCATGGTGCCGTCGCCGAAGACGGGGATCGGCTTCTCGGACTCAATCAGCCGGGTGAACTTGTGGATAGCCAGATCTGGCCGCTGGCGGGCGCCGTACACCGTGAAGAAGCGCAGGCATGTCATGTTGACGCCGAACAGGTGGTGGTACGTATGGCACATCAACTCGCCGGCCTTCTTGGTCGCGGCGTAGGGCGAAATCGGATGATCGACGGGGTCGCTCTCGGCGAACGGCACCTTGGCGTTGTTGCCGTAGACGCTCGAACTGCTCGCGAAAATGAACCTGGGAATGTTGTGCTTGCGCGCCGCCTCGAGCATGACCGCCGTGCCGCCGACGTTGACCTCCTGATAGAGCAGCGGATTCTCAATCGAAGGCCGCACGCCCGCCCGCGCCGCAAGATGCACGATCGCATCGACGCCCCCCGCGACCGCTGGGGCGACGGCGCCCGCATCTCGAATATCACCCTCGATCAGTGAAAAGCCCGACTGTGTCGCGCAGCCTGCAAGGTTTTGACGTTTGACGGCAGGATCGTAAAAAGAATCAAAATTGTCGAAGCCGATCACGTCGCGGCCCTGCTCCAGCAGCCGCTCGCACAGGTGCGAGCCGATGAACCCGGCCGCGCCGGTGACGAGGATTCGATGAATCTTCTGGCTACTGGCCATGGGGCTCCACCGTGGGACGGCCGACGCTGTGGTACTCAATGCCCATGCGCTTCATGAAGGCCGGATCATAGAGATTTCGGCCGTCGAAGACGACGGGTTGAGCGAGGAGCGCCTTGAAGGCGTCGAAATCCGGAGTGCGGAACTGGGGCCAGTCGGTGAAGACAACGAGTGCCGCCGCCCCCTTGAGGGCCTCGTAGCCGTCCACGAAATACTCGACGGCGTTCGACTTCAGCTCACCCTTCGCGTTCTCGATGGCCTCGGGATCGTGGGCCCGAATGCGAAGCCCCCCTTCCACGAACATTCGAACGGCATCGATGGCCGGTGACTCGCGGACGTCATCGGTTCGCCCCTTGAACGCCAGCCCCCAGACTGCCACCGTCGCGCCTTTTCTGCCGTCGAAGTATTTCAGCACCCGATCGGCGAAGGAGCGCCGCTGCCGCTGGTTGGTCTTTTCAACGGCGTCACAGATGTGAGTCTTGTAGCCGACCGCATCCCCCATGTGGATGAACGCCTTGACGTCCTTGGGAAAGCACGAGCCGCCGTAGCCGACGCCGGGGAATAGAAAAGCATGGCCGATGCGGGAATCGGACCCGACGCCCGCCCGCACCGTTTCAACATTCGCGCCGTATCGCTCGCACAGATTCGCCACCTCGTTCATGAACGAAATCTTGGTCGCCAGGAGCGCGTTGGCGGCGTACTTGGTCATCTCGGCGCTGGCGGGATCCATCACCAGAATCCGCTCATGTTTTCGCATGAAGGGCAGGTAAATCTGCTTCATGATCTCGCAAACGGCCGGATTGTCGGTGCCGAAGATGACGCGATCGGGCTTGGTGAAGTCCTCGACCGCCGCGCCCTCCTTCATGAACTCGGGGTTGCTGACGACATCGAACGGATGGTGCGTCACACCGCGAATAGCGTCGGCCACCTTCTTGTGCGTTCCGACCGGAACGGTGCTCTTGGTCACGACGATGCGGTAGCCGTCCATCAACTCGCCGATTTGCTTCGCAACGCCAAGCACGGCGGAAAGGTCGGCACTGCCATCTCCGGACTCCGGCGTGCCGACCGCGATAAACACCACCAGCGAGTCACGAACGGCGGCGGCGAGGTCGGTGGTGAACTCCAGGCGCCCGGCCTTCACGTTGCGCTGAATAATCTCGCCAAGGCCGGGTTCATAGATGGGCACCTCACCGGAGTTGAGGGCGTCAATCTTCCGCTGATCCTTGTCCACGCAGATGACATGGTTGCCGCCGTCGGCGAAGCAGGTGCCCGCGACCAGTCCGACATACCCTGCTCCAACCACGCTCAACTTCATCAAGACGCTCCCGATTCGGCAGGCCGTGCCACACCACCCGCCGTCATACCGTCCGAAAACCGCTCGCGCCATATTAACGGTGCCGGGGAACAGCGGCTACACGCCTCGCCGCCGCATGATAGAATCCGAACAATGGGCAGCGCCTCAAGCAACAGTTTGAAGTCAATCTCAACCCTGGAGCGATCATCGGCACGGTTCGGCCGCGCAATCTGGCTGGCCGTCCTGATTGCGATGGGGCTTCGATTTATCGCCCTGTCATTCGGCCAGATCACGCCCTACTCGTCGATTCGCGAAACCTACTTCGCCACGGCCGCCGGTCTCTCCTCCGGATATGGCTACATCACCGAGACACCTGAGGCGACCGAGAACCACAACGGGTTTGAACAGCCAACCGGCGTGATTCAATACATGATGGAGCGTGAGGCGGCGGGCGGGAAAATCGACCCTGCGC
>CALLKH010000048.1 GCA_938008425.1 uncultured Planctomycetaceae bacterium
CGCGCCCGCGGGAGAGTCTCGATTTCACCGTGCCTTCGCGACAGCCCAGCGCGGCCGCGACGTCGACAATCGACAGCCCCTCCAGGTAATACAGCGAGAGCACGGCCTGATGCTTCGGCGACAACGTCAGCATCGCGTTGCGAGCCTTGTCGCCGGTGAGTGTGGATTCGTCCGACGGGTGCGATTCACGTGCGATCGCTCCGGCGGCGGGATCCGTGTTGGATACGTTTGCGCCCCGGGGCGACTCTTCACCCCGCGAGCGGATGGCTGCTTCGATGGCGGCGCGCCAGTCGCGAATTGCGGCGCGGCGCTGCCGCTTGGCCCAGCGATTGACGCCGTTCGTGGCGATGCGATAGAGCCACGATCGTATGGGAACATCGCGGTATCGAAAGGCGGGCAGGCCCTTGAGTGCCGAGAGGAAGACATCCGCGGCCAGATCCTCGGCCGTGTGGGCGTCGCCGACCCGTCGAACGATGTATCTCGCGATCGCGGGATAATGCCGTCGGTACAGCACGGCGAATGCGCTGCGATCGTGACGGGCCCGATCAACCAGTGCTCGTTCGTCGTCGAGCTCAGACTGGGTGGTGATCTGTGCGGCGATGTCCAACTCCATGATGGCGCCTTCCGCGTTTCGGCCGGTCATTCTGGGATTCAAACAATTCATTCATAATAAGACCGGTCATGGGTGCGGGGTTCCATTGTTTTTCGGTTGTTCATGCCCGGTGGGGGTCGTGAGTGCGGGTCCGCGGGACTTGCCGCTCGGTCGACGGGAAGGCGGTGGCGACAGGATTCTGCAATGCGGGTCGGTTCAGGGTTATCAGCCGAAGTCGCAAGTACTCCAGAGGCAGGCGCTTAGTCAGGATTAGGCGACCGGTGTCCGAGGGAGCCGTTCCTGGTCCGGAAACCGACGTCTCGTTCGGACGGTGTCTCGCACCTCGTCACCGGATTGCAGCGGATTAAGCGGTGAAGTCGCCGGTGTATTCGGGCTGCATCCCCAGGCCCGATAGTGCTTTGGAGTACCGCATCCTTGAAAGCGCGTTTCCCATTGCTTCCCCCTTGGTCGGGCGGTACAATCCGGTAGTATTGTTCGCGTGGTAGCCATTGCCATCCAGCACGGGGGAACGCGGCCAATCACCCACCGAAAAGCCTGACGGTTCGGCCGCAGGCGCATGAAGAGGATCACTGGCAAAGTCGCGGGGTTTCGGCCGTGTGATATTTGCCTTCCGCCCTCGCAATTAGGCGTTTTTCCAAGAGAAAGCCCGAGGAGGCAAGACATGTTGTCGCGTTACTCAAGAGTTGCGAGTTTGGCCGTGCTGTCGATTGTCAGCGTGGCCGGTCTGGGCGCGGCTTGTAATTCGAGCCCGTTTTTAGCCGCCCAGTTCAACACGGTGCTGGCGAACTTTCTCGCCGGCAACCCGCCCACGCCTCCGCCGGCGAACAATAACAACGACAATGACAACAGCACGACGATCAACTCGGTTTGTGATCTGACGGCTGCTGAACGAACGATTCAGGTTCAGTTGACGAATTCATCGCCGCAGACGGTTGAGTTCTCCATGACGTTTGTCGTCTCGGCCGGTCCGGGCGGCTTCGTCTGTGAGGATGAGCTTCAGAACTACCTCAATGCCGGTTACTCCGATGCGATCGTTCCGGGTTCAGGCCAGACGCTCCCGATCGGTTGCGATACGCTTCGGCTTCTGAGCGGAACCCGGTTGCTCACGCTTGAATTCGGCTCGAATCAGGGCAATGCGGGAATCATCCCTGCGAACAACTCCGGTGACGACGCCCAGACGGGCGCGCCCCTCGACCTTCGACGGCGGGATAACGGACAGCTTGCGATTCCCCTGCCCGAGATCATTGTCTTCGGCAATGATGACCCCAACTACATCTGCACGGGAGGCGCCCAGGCCGGTGACCTCTGCACGCAGCGAGGCTTCCGCTATCTGAGCCCCGGCGGAGTCACCGTCGGCAAGTCGCCCGAGGCTTCACGAATCCAGGGCACGGTTTGTGCTGAGAATGCCGGATCGGCTCCCGAGTGGCGGCTCGACAAGACCATCGACACGATCGTGCAGCCGTTCCAGTTTGGTCGCGGAGGAGCGATCGTCGGCCGGGTCCTGAACCGGGCCAATGACGCTCTCGACAATCCCCGCAATCAGGTTGTGTGGACCGTTCTCGACGCGGCAGGCAACACGCTCCACTTCGAAGATCCTTGATCCCCGACTTGGGTGACCGGGCGACGCCTTCCAAGGCGTTGTGAATAAGTAGACATCTAAGAAGGGCGCTTTCTCGAGACGAGAGAGCGCCCTTTTTCTATGGCCAGGCTATTGCGGTGTGAAGACTCCTCGATACGCGACTCAAAGTCTTGGAATGCAGGAGCTTACGCTCCGGCTTCGGGCGTCGTCGTCGGCTCAGGTCATGAAAAAGCGGCGCCTCCGATCGACGAACGCAAAAAAAGCATCCGCGGATTGGAGAATCTGGGAGAGGCATTGGATTATTATTGAGGACGAGGATCTCGGAATAGGAACATCACCGATCGGAGACGAAATTGATGCAGGGGTACGTCCTCTCATTTCATCCTGTCCGGCGATTCGGGACGATCGTCACCGATTCCGGCGAGGCGATCTCCTTTTCGCTTTCGCCCTCGGATCGCGAGCTGCACGGCGGAGACGTTGTCGTATTCGAGCTGGATGCGACCGCGGAGCCGAAGGTGCCCGGCGTTCCGCCACGGCTGGTGGATTGGGAAGTGGTGGGGAGCGGCAGCGATCAGTTCGCGGCCTTCAGGAATCCCCTCATCAAGGAATTCTACCGGTCGGTTCGGATCGACCCACCCACGCACTAAGCCGCTTTCACTGACACCAGCCGCAACCATCTCCCGGCAATTCCTGCGCGGCCTGCCCCGATCAACATGTGCTCGTACCTGGTCTGCGATCTGAGTCGGCGAAACAGCGTCGTCAAACTGCCTTCGCGTCTACTTTTGACCATGGTTCGCTGGTGCTATACTTCGGCCCGTTCACGCGGGACCGTTTCCGTGCCCAAGGAGGTTCGGTTGTGAAGAGAACCGTTTTGTGCCTCGTAGCAGTCTGTTGTCTCGCCACGGTCTTCGCCGGATGTGCGCAGAAGAAGACTGAAGGCGATGCGAAGATCGTTCAATTTGGAACCACGAAGGCCGATCTCTTCGGCCTGCCGGCCGAGTATCGATCGATTCACTCCCGGCTGGAGACGATTTTCGGCGGCCCGATCATGTTTCGGTCGCAGCCGAGCGGATCGGCCATCGGTGAGCAGCTGAACGAGGGTTTGATCGAATACGCCCTCATGTCGGCGGGTGAGTATGCCGCTGTCGAGGACACGCGGCAGATCACGCCGATTGCGTCGGCGTTGAACTCCGCCGGCCGGACGTCGCGCAAGGCGTACATCGTGATCCGCGCGAATTCGCATCTGCATGGAATCGAGGATTGCAAGGCGAAGCGGTTCGGTTTCGGCGCCTACGGTGATCTGCTGACCGACCGGGCGGCCCGCGCCGCGCTTGAAAAGGCGGGTGTGCCCGTAAAGGACCTGCTCCCGGAGCTGCTGACGCCGCCGCCCCTGGGACTGGAGGGACGCCTGTATCTGAATAACGACGTCGCCAAGACGATCGTGAATGATCCGACGGTGAACGCCGGCGTGGTGGATGAGCTCGTTTATGACGGCCTCAGGGACACCGGCGGCAGTTTTTTGCTGGGGCCCTCGAAGGATCAGTTGACGATTGTCGGCGAGACGGTTGAAGTGCCTGAAATGGTGGTTGTCGCGGGGCCGGCTGCTGATCCCGCGATGACGGCCAAGCTGAAGGATTACCTGATCAATCAGGCGAAATCGGATGACCGTGTGTGCAAGGACCTCGGAATCAAGGGCTTTGCCGAGCCATCGAAAGCGGCGTTTGAACCCATTCGGGCAATCGCCGCCATGAAGTAAACGATAGGTATGTCACCCGCGGCCGTTGAATGGTCCGTGGTTCGAACCCATGAG